>JAFOHJ010000249.1 GCA_017421885.1 Clostridia bacterium | reverse complement strand
GCCGCCGAACAGACCGATCTTACCGCCCTTAGCATAGGGGCAGATCAGGTCGACGACCTTGATGCCGGTCTCGAGGATCTCTGTGGTCGATTCCTGCTCTTCATATGTGGGAGCAGCGCGGTGGATGGGCCAGCGCTCCTCGCACTCGGGAGCAGGCTGATTATCGATAGGTTCACCCAGAAGGTTGAAGATACGTCCCAGAGTACCGGGGCCTACGGGTACGCTGATAGAAGCGCCGGTGTCGACAGCCTTAGCGCCTCTTACAAGACCGTCTGTCGAGCTCATGGCGATACATCTTGCCAGATTGTCGCCGATATGCTGAGCTACCTCAACGATCAGTTTATTTTCGCCCAGTTCGATCTCAATGGCATTGAGCAGAGCAGGCAGCTGGCCGTCTTCGAAGCGAATGTCGAGAACGGGGCCGATTACCTGTACTACGCTGCCAACATGTTTTTCCTGCATGGGCTTTCCTCCTTACTGTGCCTCGGCGCCGGCAACGATCTCGGTGAGTTCCTGAGTGATCGCTCCCTGACGGGCACGGTTATATTTAAGACTGAGTTCTTCGATCATCTCGCCGGCATTCTTGCTGGCTGCGTCCATGGCGTTGCGGCGCGCTGCCAGCTCGCTGGCAAGGCTCTCGCAAACTGCACCGAATACCATACCTGTTACATATGCAGGCATGATCTGATCGAAAAGGACTGCGGGGCTGGGTTCATAAATGGTGAGCGCCTTGCGCTCTTCGCTCTTTTCGGTTGCCTTGGGCTTGACGGGCAGAACCTCGCGCACTACGGGAGACTGCGACAGCATGGATACAAAGTTTGTATAAACCATAACTACTCTGTCGAAGTTTCCGGCAAGATACTGCTCGCAGACAAGCGCTGCCATCTTTGCCGAAATATCGCTGTTAACTTCCTCTACGAGCATAAACTCATCCGAGATGATCTCGGCGCCTCTCTTGCGGAAATACTCGACCGCCTTCTTGCCAACGGGCAGGAAGCAGGCCTCCGAGAGGTCTGTGAACTGCGATGATGTGAGCTTAAAAATATTGTTGTTATAGCCGCCGGCCAGACCGCGGTCGCCGGCTACTACGACATAACAAGTCTTCTTCACTTCCCTGCCCTTGATAAAGGGCGAGTCGACATCGCCGCCTGCAGCAGAGGCAACGTCGCACAGCGAAGAATAAAGCAAGTCAAAATAAGGGCGGCTGTTTTCGGCCCTTTCCTTGGCCTTGCGGAGCTTAGAAGAGGCAACCAGCTCCATAGCTTTGGTGATCTGCATGGTGCTTTCTACGCTTTTGATGCGTAGTTTGATATCCTTCATGGATGCTCCTGCCATACCTTCTCACCCGCCTTATTTGTTGGCTGCGAGGAAGATCGCTGTGAAGTCTGTAAGCGCCTTCTTAAGCATCTCTTCTGTCTCGGGCTTGAGATCCTTTGTCTCTCTGATAGCGTCGAGAACGTCGGAGCCTGTTGTCTTCATATAGCTGTAAAGCTCGGATTCATATCTCTTTACCTGCTCAAGTGCTACATTGTCAAGGAAGCCCTTTGTTGCGGCATAAATGATGCAGATCTGCAGCTCGACATCAACGGGAGAGTTTCTGTCCTGCTTGAGGATCTCAACGATACGCTCACCCTGAGCCAGACGGCTCTTTGTGTCGGCATCAAGGTCGGAACCGAACTGAGCAAAGCTCTGAAGCTCTCTGTACTGAGAATAAATCAGCTTGAGCGAGCCGGCTACCTTCTTCATAGCCTTGATCTGAGCCGAACCACCGACTCGGGATACCGAGATACCGGGGTTAACAGCGGGCATAACGCCCGAATGGAACAGCTCGGACTCGAGGAAGATCTGTCCGTCGGTAATGGAAATAACGTTTGTGGGGATATATGCCGATACGTCACCGGCCTGTGTCTCGATGATGGGCAGAGCTGTGATCGAGCCTCCGCCGTATTCGGGAGCAAGGCGAGCCGAACGCTCGAGCAGACGGCTGTGCAGATAGAATACATCGCCGGGATAAGCCTCACGTCCGGGAGGACGGCGGATAAGCAGCGAAAGTGCACGGTAGGCAACAGCATGCTTACTCAGATCATCATAGATGATGAGGACGTCCTTGCCCTGTGCCATAAAGTATTCTGCCATAGCGCAGCCCGAATAGGGAGCGATGTACTGCAGAGGAGCCAGCTCGGAAGCCGAAGCCGAAACTACTGTGGTATATTCCATGGCGCCAGCCTTGTCAAGTGTCTCTACCAGCTGTGCAACTGTCGAGTTCTTCTGGCCGATGGCGACATAGATACAGATACAATCCTTGCCCTTCTGGTTGATGATGGTATCTGTTGCGATGACCGTCTTACCTGTCTGACGGTCGCCGATGATCAGCTCGCGCTGACCGCGGCCGATGGGGATCATCGAGTCGATAGCCTTGATACCTGTCTGAAGAGGCACATTAACGCTCTTTCTTTCGATGATGCCGGGTGCGTTGGATTCGATGGGTCTTGTCTGTGTTGTATCGATAGGACCCTTGCCGTCGATGGGCTGGCCCAGTGCGTTTACAACACGGCCGATCATAGCTTCACCAACGGGAACGCTGATAACGCGTCCTGTTCTCTTAACGATGTCGCCCTCCTTGATGCCGGCGTCGGTGCCCAGCATAACGATGGAGACAACCTTCTCCTCGAGGTTAAGGGCCATACCGAACTCGCCGTTGGAGAACTCTACCAGCTCGTTGGCCATGCAATTGTCAAGGCCGTGTGCCTTGGCAATACCGTCGCCTACGAGGATGATCGTGCCGGTCTCGCTCTGTTCGATAGCATTTTTATAATTTTTGATCTGCGCTTTAATGATACTGCTGATTTCGTCGGGACGCAGTTGCATGATCTCACCTGCTTTCTTGGCGCCCTGATGGCGCCGATTGTTTTGGGGTTACGCCTTTGCGCTGAAAAGCGCGGCCTTAATGCCGTCGAGTCGCGATCTTACACTGCCATCAACGCTTTCGCCGTCCATTTCAAGACGAACACCGCCGATAACACTGCTGTCTACGCGATTCTGAAGAACGACCTTTTTGTCAAGGACGCTCTCGAGCTTTGCGGTAAGTCTGCCAGAAAGCTCGTCATCAAGGGGAACTGCCGTCACCGCCGTGATGTCGACGATGCCGTGCTCGCGGTTATAAAGTGTGCGATATTCTTCAACGCACGAAAAGATCTCTTCAAATGTGCCGTTTTCCACAAGGATCGACATGAAATTGAGAACATACTCGTGGACCTTTCCTTCAAAGGTCTCAGCGAGGATTTCCAGACGCTTTGACTTCTTGAGGGTGGGTGTCACCATAAGACGGACAAAATCATAGTCCTCTTTGAGGGCACCGCAAAGAGAGGTCAGCTCTTCGCCTATAACAGCGTCGAGGCCCTCTTCCCTGGCCAGCATGAACAGGGAGCCTCCGTATGCCTTACCGATCTCGGTCATGCGTCTTCACCTACCGATGCGATAAAGTCCTCGATCAAAGCCTTGTGATCCTCTGCACGGATCTCTTTTTCGACGACCTTCTCGGCAATATCCAGTGCCATCTGCGAAATATCGTTCTTGATCTCGTTCATCGCCTTCGCTCTTTCGAGTGCGATGTCTTCGTCAGCCTTTTTCAGCATTGCCTGAGCCTTATGCTGGGCTTCCTGAACGATCTCGTCGCCCTGGCGGCCCGCACGCTCTGTGGCTGTACGGACGATGGAGGCAGCCTCTTCGTTGGCTGCCAGCAGCTTTTCCGAATATTCGGCCTTATCGTGCTCAGCGCTTGCCTTTGCCTCTTCGGCATCGGAATAAAGCTGGCCGACCTCAGCCTGACGCTGGGCGATAATCTTCTTTACGGGTTCAAAAAGGAATTTCTTAAACAGAAACATCTGGAGCAGCAGGTTGCAGATCTGCGCGATGAAAGTCCAATAATTGAACGATACAAGTGCTTGATACATTTAAACTACTCCTTCTGTGTATGTCTATTTTGCGTTTGCTTTGCTATTAGAGCATACCCAGGAACATATTGGGAGCAACGAAGATGAGCAGCAGGCCGGTTACGAAGCCGTAAATACCTGTTGTTTCGGCGCAGGCGATACCGAGCAGCATGCTCGATGTAAGTTCGCCCTTCATCTCGGGCTGGCGTGCCATAGCTTCCAGTGCCTTACCGGCTGCATAACCTTCACCGATACCGGGGCCGATACCTGCGATAAGTGCCAGACCAGCGCCGATTGCGCAGCCCATCAGAACGATAGCTCTTTCCATCATGATTGTTTTCCTCCAATTTTTTAAATTACTAACTCAATTTTTGATTGCAGTGAGTTATATCCCCACCGCTTTATGCCTTGCAGTATTTGTTTTAATCAGTCGCAGTCGAGATATACATCATCGAGAGCATTGCAAAGATAAATGCCTGCATGGCACTTCCGAACCAGTCGAAGTACAGCGAGAATACTGCCGGGATACCGACTGTCAGGAAGGGAACGCCTGCCAGGAACTCACCCAGAATTCCGGGGAGCCAGCCAAACAGGGCGTGGTTGGCGACTGTAAGCGCGCCATAGATCAGCGTCGTGATAACGCCGCCCGATACGATGTTGCCGAAGTGACGGAATGCCATTGATACGGGAGTAAATACCTCTCCCAGCATATTGAAGGGAGCCATTACGAAGATAGGATCGCAGAAGCCCTTCATATAACCTCCGAAACCATTTGTCTTCAGCTTGAAGTAGGTGATCTGGACAAATACGACCACGGCCCATGCCATTGTAGTCGAAATATCTCCGGTAGGAGCCCAAAGGCCCAGCAAACCTGACAAACTCGAGCATACCGAAAGAGCCATCAAAGCCGAAATGAAGGGGACGTAATGCATCCACTTCTCGCCCATGTTTTCTCTTACCAGATTCTCGGCCATCGTGACCAGCTTTTCGACAATAGCCTGTTTCTTGCTGATATTGTTGACTTTAAGCCCCTTAGTCAGCCAGATACACAGGCCGGTGAGCACGATCATGACCAGCCAGGTATTTACCAGAGTCTCAGATATCTTTATACCGCCCAGCACCGGGATCTCATAAAGTATTTTCGCACCGGTTACCGAAATATCCACTAACCATTTCCTCCTTTCTTCCTAAGATCGGATCTGAACAAAGGCATCACCAGAATGGTGATCCTGGGGAAGAAAAGGCTGATGGCCGACATTATCCAGTTAATGGCCGGGATTATAACAGCCAAAATCGTGATAAAGATGGTAAGCGACATTCTGAGGCTGTAGGAGCTCTGCATCCTCTTTCGCGCCATCATCTCGCTGTCTTCAGAAGTTGCCTTCTGAACAGTGAGCGCCATCAGAATAAAGTTCACTATTGCGAAGGTCCCTCCCCAGAGACCTCCGAGGAACACCGACATATCGTAATCAAAAAACAGGCTCCAAACAAGCTGGACAACTGCACTGAGGACGACCGTGCCGGCAGCTATATACTTGATTTCTTTCTTTACGACCGCATTCACGATCTTTCATCATCCTTTCTGTTGGCCCTGTGTATCATATGGGTCGCGAAGTTCAGAAAACTCGAAAGCCCGGCCGTTACTCCAAAAAGCACACCGGCAAGAACTATCCAACTCCCAAGTTCAAATCTGTCGCGCAACCACATGGCTCCGTAAGTGCATAAGATCGGTGGAAAAGCAATCGAAAAACCGAGCTGTGTCAGATGGCCAATATTCTGCATTATCGCCCTGCGCACTGCCTTGTCTTTTTTCGCCAACCGCCTTGCACCTCCCATCTTAACGCCATGGATATCCAATATAGGCAAAAGCTCCAAACGATACCTCTTTTATTGTACTATTTTTCAACACATTTGTCACCATTTATTTTATGACATAACCACTTATTTTAATTTAAATAATATGATTTTCTCGTTTTTTCTTTCATTTACTCACATATCCTCTTTTTTTCGCCACTCCACAAATCTTTGTTATAAAAATATCTTTCCCTTTACACTACTGTATAAAAACACAAAAAGCCTCACCCGAAGGTGAGGCTTTTTATTATAAGAAGTTTAAATTACTTGAGGTTGAACCAAGCAGCCAGGCCGGGGTATTCGGAAACGCCCTCGAGCTCTTCCTCAATGCGGAGGAGCTGGTTGTACTTAGCAACACGGTCTGTACGGCTGGGAGCACCTGTCTTGATCTGGCCGGCATTCAGAGCGACGGAGAGGTCAGCAATTGTTGTGTCCTCTGTCTCGCCCGAGCGGTGAGAGATAACAGCTGTGTAGCCAGCGCGGTTAGCCATCTTGATAGCGTTCAGAGTCTCGGTCAGTGTGCCGATCTGGTTTACCTTGATGAGGATGGAGTTAGCAACACCGAGCTCGATGCCCTTGGAGAGGCGCTCTGTGTTTGTAACGAACAGGTCGTCGCCGACGAGCTGGATCTTCTTGCCCAGAGCATCTGTCAGCATCTTCCAGCCTTCCCAGTCTTCCTCAGCCATGCCGTCCTCGAGGGAGATGATGGGATACTTCTCAGCGAAGTTCTTCCACATCTTGACCAGCTGCTGGCGTGTCATCTTCTTGCCGCTCTTGGGCTGGATGTAGCACTGCTCTTCGTCGTTCCACCACTCAGAGGAAGCAGCGTCGATAGCGATCTTGAAGTCCTCGCCGGGCTTGTAGCCTGCAGCTTCGATAGCCTCAACGATAACCTTAAGAGCATCTTCGTCCTTCTTCAGGTTGGGAGCATAGCCGCCCTCGTCGCCAACACCGGCAGCGGGTGTGCCGTTCTTCTTCAGAACGCCCTTGAGTGTGTGGAATACTTCTGCGCACATTCTCAGAGCTTCTCTGAAGGATGCAGCGCCGATGGGCATTACCATGAACTCCTGGATCTCAACGTTGTTTGTGGCATGAGCGCCGCCGTTGAGGATGTTCATCATGGGAACGGGCAGTGTGTAGGCGTTGCAGCCGCCAACATAATTGTAGAGTGTCATGCCGAGAGCCTCAGCCGAAGCCTTAGCGCAAGCGAGAGAAGCGCCGAGGATAGCGTTAGCGCCCAGACGGCCCTTGTTGGGTGTGCCGTCCAGCTCGATCATAGCCTTATCGATAGCGATCTGATCCATTGCGTTCATGCCGATCAGCAGGTCAGCGATCTCTGTGTTAACAGCCTCAACAGCCTTCAGAACGCCCTTGCCGAGGTAACGGCTCTTGTCGCCGTCGCGAAGCTCGCAAGCCTCGAAGATACCTGTGGAAGCGCCCGAGGGAACTGCAGCGCGGCCGCAGTATGTCTGCATACCGTCGTCTACATATACTTCAACCTCAACTGTGGGGTTGCCGCGGCTGTCCATGACCTCACGGCCAAGAACGTCAACGATCTCAATAAACTTTTTCATGATACGTTTTCTCCTTAAGAATTATATATTAAAGAATAAATGATTGGCTTTATCTGACCAGCAGGCTCTCACCTGTGATCTCGGCAGGCTGCTCGAGGCCCAGCAGCTCCAGCATTGTGGGAGCCAGGTCGCAGAGCTTGCCGTTGCGCAGCTTCGTCTCGTCGCCCACAAGGATGAGGGGGACCAAAGCTGTTGTGTGCGCTGTGAAGGGCTTGCCGTCCTCCTCAAGCATCTTGTCGGCATTACCGTGGTCGGCTGTGATAAGAGCCTTGCCGCCGGCCTTGGCGATGGACTCTACCAGCTTGCCTACGCAGGTATCAACTGCCTCGACTGCCTTTACAGCGGCATCAAATACGCCTGTGTGGCCTACCATGTCGCAGTTGGCAAGGTTGAGGATGACAACATCATACTTGCCGCTTTCAATAGCCTCGCAGCACTTGTCGGTAACTTCAAACGCGCTCATCTCGGGCTGCAGGTCGTATGTGGCTACCTTGGGAGATGCGACCAGGATGCGGTCTTCGCCCTCAAAGGAGCGCTCTTCGCCACCGTTAAAGAAGAATGTTACATGGGCATACTTCTCTGTTTCGGCAATACGCAGCTGTGTCAGGCCCTTTGCGGCGATATACTCGCCGAAGATGTTGTTCAGCACCTGAGGCTTGAATGCGATGTGGACGTTGGGCATGGATGCATCATACTGTGTGAAGCATACATAATGGGGCAGGACAAGTCCTGTGCGGCGCTCGAAGCCCGAGAAATCGGGATCGACCAGCGAGCGTGTGATCTCGCGTGCGCGGTCAGGACGGAAGTTATAGAAGATGACGCTGTCGCGGCTCTCGATCTTTCCGTCTTCGCAGCATACTACGGGCATTACGAACTCGTCGGTAACGCCTTCGGCATAGGAGTCCTCAACCGCCTTTACGGGGCAGTCGCACTTCTTGCCCTCGCCGTATACCATTGCCTTATAGGCCAGCTCCAGGCGCTCCCAGCGGCTGTCGCGGTCCATGGCATAATAACGGCCGATGACTGTGGCGATGCGGCAGTGTGTGCCTTCGATCTTCTCACTCAGCTGGCGGACAAAGTCGGCGCCCGACTTGGGAGGAACGTCGCGTCCGTCGAGGAAGCAGTGAACAAAGCTCTCAACGCCTGCCTTCTCGCACATATCGATCAGTGCAAAAAGATGTGTGATATGGCTGTGGACACCGCCGGTGGAGAGCAGACCGTAAAGGTGAACTCTGCCGTTCTGTGCCTTAGCCTTTTCAATGGCGGCCACCATTTCTTCGTTTGCGAAGAAGTCGCCGTCCTGAATGGATTTGGTGATGCGTGTCAGCTCCTGATAAACGACGCGGCCTGCGCCGATATTGGTGTGTCCGACCTCGCTGTTGCCCATCTGGCCCTCAGGCAGGCCTACGGCCATGCCGGAGCACTCAAGCTGAGCATTGGAGCAGGTGCTGAGCAGCCTGTCCATATTGGGTGTAGCGGCGGCGTGGATGGCGTCGCCCTGGCCCTTGTCTCCACAGCCGTAGCCGTCGAGGATCATAAGTACAAGGGGTTTCTTGCTCATTATAGTAAAAGTTCCTTTCTTTAGTCCTGCTGGGCAGCATCAATAATGCTGGCGAGGCTTGCAGGCTCGAGAGATGCGCCGCCGATAAGGCCGCCGTCGACATCGGGCATTGCAAACATTCCGCCGGCATTGCTCTCGCTGAGCGAGCCGCCGTAGAGGATGGAAACTCCGCGCGCTGCGCGGGCTCCGTATATCGAACGCAGGGTCTCGCGGATGGCCGAGCCGACCTCGTCAGCCTGCTGAGGCGTGGCGATGCGGCCTGTGCCGATGGCCCAGATGGGCTCGTATGCGATAACTACCTTGCGAAGCTGCTGGGCATCGATATCCTTGAGGGCAGCCTTGAGCTGCAGTCTGATATGATCGAGCTCGGCGCCGTTTTCACGGATCTCGAGGCTCTCGCCCAGGCAGATGATGGGTCTGAGGCCGGAATCAATGGCAGCCTTGACCTTCTTATTGACATCACTGTCGGTCTCACCGAAGTACTGTCTGCGCTCGGAATGGCCGATAATGACATATTTTACGCCCATATCAGCCAACATGCGGCAGGAGACCTCGCCGGTATATGCACCCTTTTCGGCAAAATGGCAGTTCTGAGCACCGATGGCGATCCTTGTGCCCCTTGCAGCCTTGACAGCGGCATGAAGATGTGTAAAAGGAACGCACAGCACAACATCACACCACTTGGCAGCTGAAGCATGCTCCTTGAGTTGGACGATAAAGTCCTTGCTCTCGCCGGGAAGCTTATTCATCTTCCAGTTGCCGGCAATGATGGTCTTTCTGTATCTTCTGTTCATTTGATCGTATTCCTGCCCTTATTTGTCGAGAAGGCATGCAACACCGGGAAGCTCAGCGCCCTCGAGGAATGTAATTGCAGCGCCGCCGCCTGTGGAAACGTGTGTTACGCGATCCTTAAGGCCGAGCTTTTCGATAGCTGCAGCCGAGTCGCCGCCGCCGATGATGGAAACTGCGCCGCTTTCAGCAACTGCTCTTGCAATACCCTCTGTGCCGTGGGCAAACTTGGGCATTTCGAATACGCCTGCGGGGCCATTCCAGATGATGGTCTTTGCGCGCTTGATGATCTCGCTGTACTTCTCAACGGTCTTGGGACCGATGTCCATACCCATATAGTCACCGGGGATCTCGCCGGCAGGAACTGTTGTGAAGTTGCTGTCGTTGGAGAACTGGTCGGCGATAACTGTATCGATGGGCAGATATACCTTTGTGCCCTTGCTCTCTGCATCCTCAATGATGCCCTTTACGAGGCCGAGGCTCTTCTCATCGCAGATCGAGCTGCCGATCGTGCCGCCCATAGCCTTAAAGAATGTGTAAGCCATGCCGCCTACAACAAGGATCGAATCGCACTTGCCGACGAAGGAGCCGATGAGGCCCAGCTTGTCGGAAACCTTGGAGCCGCCCATGATAGCGATGAAGGGATGCTCGGGCTCTGCCATAGCCTTGCCCATGACCGAGATCTCCTTCTCCATCAGCAGGCCGCATACTGCGGGCAGATAGTGAGAGATCAGAGCTGTCGAAGCATGCTTTCTGTGAGCTGCGCCGAAAGCGTCGTTGACATAGATATCAGCCAGAGAAGCCAGAGCTTCGGCATAAACTTCGCTGCCGGCCTCTTCGCCTGCATCAAAGCGGAGGTTTTCAAGCATTACGACCTCGCCGGGCTTGATCTCGCCGCACAGACGTGTTGCCTCCTTGCCTACGGTGTCAAAGCTCATCTTGACAGGCAGACCCAGCATATCGCTCAGGTGCTTTGCAACAGGTGTAAGTGTATATTTCATCTTTCTCTCGCCCTTGGGCTTGCCCAGGTGAGAGCAAACGATAACAGCTGCGCCCTGCTCAAGCAGGTATCTGATTGTGGGCAGCGCCTCGCGGATACGCTTGTCGTTTGTGATATTGCCGTTTGCGTCCTGAGGAACGTTGAAGTCGCAGCGGACCAGGACCTTCTTACCCTTTACGTCAATATCCTTTACGGATTTCTTGTTGTACTGCATAGAAAACCTCTCCCCATAATTATATTACTTTATTCATTAGTCTTGTTTTCATGCGCCGATTTTTATGTATTCGACCTGTTACGGGCAGGCCAAAATAACATCTGCGCACAGACACATTCATTATATATCAAAAAAATGCCTATTTCAAGGCAACTGACTGGGTTTTTTCGAATATTTCTGCTGTTTTCCGGACATATTTTCATGAAAATGAGCCCCAGCATACAAGACTCCTTTTAAAACGGCCCAGGCCGCCTGAGATGGTGCCCTTATACCTGCCTGTCATCTAACCCTGTCAGCTCGCCTTCTTCAGAAAGGCCGGGAAAATCGAGCTGCCTGAGGGCTTCGTAAAGAACGACAGCAACCGAATTGGAAAGGTTGAGCGACCTTGCATCTCTGACCATAGGTATGCGTATGCACATATCATAGTTGCGCTCGAGAAGGCTCTCGGGCAGGCCGCGGCTCTCCTTGCCGAACATGATATAGTCGCCGTCGCGGAACTCGGCTGCGGTATGTCTACGAGGAGCCTTGGTGGAAGCATAATGTATCCTTGCCCCGGGGTTGCGCTCCATGAAATCTTCAAGATTTTCATACTGGGTTATATCCACAAGGTACCAGTAGTCCAGCCCTGCCCTTTTGAGGTGCTTGTCGGTTATCTCAAAGCCAAAGGGCTTGATCAGATGCAGCCTTGTGTGGGTAGCGCCGCAGGTGCGGGCGATGTTGCCCGTGTTGAAATGTATCTCGGGTTCAAAAAGCACTATATTAAGCATATCTTTTCTCCTTTATAAGCCGGCAAAAAAATCCCACAGGATGCCTGCATCCTGCGGGATAATTTTAAAAATCAAATCTGCTTCTCCCACTTGCCTGTAGCCGAAGCTGTGAGATAAGCAGTAATGAAGGAATCGATCTCGCCGTCCATAACTGCCTGAATGTTGCCGTTCTCACAGCCTGTACGGTGATCCTTTACAAGGGTATAGGGCATGAATACATAGGAGCGGATCTGGCTGCCCCACTCGATCTTCATCTGAACGCCCTTGATATCCTCGATCTTTTCGAGGTGCTGCTGAGCCTTGATCTCGGCCAGCTTGGAACGAAGCATCTGCATAGCATATGCTCGGTTCTGTACCTGGCTGCGCTGAGTCTGACAGGCAACAACGATGCCGGTGGGCAGATGGGTGATTCGGATAGCCGACTCGGTCTTGTTTACGTGCTGGCCGCCTGCGCCGCCCGAACGGTAGGTGTCGACCTTAAGGTCTTCCGAACGGATCTCGATGGTTGTGTCGTCCTCGATATGGGGCATGACCTCAACTGCCGAGAAGCTGGTCTGACGGCGTCCTGCCGAGTCAAAGGGAGAAACACGGACAAGACGGTGGATGCCGTTCTCACTCTTGAGATAGCCATAGGCATTCTCGCCCTCGATGGAGATAGTAGCATTCTTGAGGCCGGCTTCTTCACCGTCGAGATAGTCAAGAACCTTTACCTTGTAGCCGCGCTTTTCTGCCCAGCGGGTGTACATGCGGTAAAGCATCTGTGTCCAGTCCTGAGCCTCGGTGCCGCCTGCACCGGCATGGAGGGTGATCATGGCGTTGTTTGCGTCATATTCGCCCGACAGAAGTGTGGTCAGGCGCTGTTCTTCAAGACCTTCTGTGAAGCGCTTGAAGTCGCTCGAGATCTCGGGCAGCAGGCTCTCGTCCTCCATCTCGTCGGCCATCTCGATCATTGTGAGGGTGTCCTCATAGAGGCCGGCCAGCGAGTTGTAGCGGGCGATCTTATCCTGGAGCTGCTTGATCTTCTGAAGGATCTTCTGGCTGTTTTCGGGGTCATCCCAGAAATCGGCAGCCTGAGCCTTCTGCTGAAGCTCGGCAATTGTAGCCTCTGCATCGTCAAGAGCCAGCGAAACGCGGAGCTCTTCAAGCTGAGGCTTAAGATCGTTGAGCTTATATCTGATTTCATCGTACTGTATCATGTTATTACACTCTTTTCATGTTATTACGGTCTGAAACGGGCCGAAGCAGGCCCATAGTAGATTAATTATACTAAAATCGGCCCATTGTGTAAAGAAGTAAATAATAATTCATCAAAAAGTCCTTGTTTTTTTATTTTATATAGTATAGAGTTTAGATATTATAATTCCGCATTTATATAAAAGGAGAACATATATGGCAGGATTTCTTAAAATGCTGTTCGGCGACACCTCTCAGCGCGAGATCAAAAAAATCAAGCCTATCGTAAAGGCCATCGAGGCGCTTGCCGACAAATATGCCGCTATGGACGACCGCACCCTTCAGGATGAGACTCCCCGCCTCAAGGCCCGCCTTAAGGCCGGCGAGACCCTCGACGATATCCTCCCCGAGGCCTTTGCCGCCTTCCGCGAGGCCTGCCGCCGCGTCCTCGGCCTGTATCCCTTCGAAGTGCAGCTCATCGGCGGCATCGTCCTCCATCAGGGACGTATCGCCGAAATGAAAACGGGCGAAGGCAAGACCCTTACGGCCACTCTCCCCGCCTATCTTAATGCCCTCACCGGCAAGGGCGTTCATATCGTCACGGTCAACGACTACCTGGCCAAGTACCAGGGCGAACTGATGGGCAAGGTCTACCGCTTCATGGGTGTTTCCTGCGGTGTCATCGTCCACGGCCTCACAAATGCCCAGCGCCGCGAGGCCTATGCCTGCGACATCACCTACGGCACCAACAACGAGATCGGCTTTGACTATCTGCGAGACAATATGGCCATCTATAAGGAAGAGCAGGTCCAGCGCGGACATGCCTTTGCCGTTGTCGACGAGGTCGACTCGATCCTTATCGATGAGGCAAGAACTCCCCTCATCATCTCGGGTGCCGGCGACAAGAGCACCGACCTTTACCGCCGCGCCGACGACTTTGCCAAGACCCTCAAGTCCATTAAAATGGTCGAGGTCGACGACAAGGAGAGCCAGGATGATATCCAGGCCGACTATATCGTAAACGAGAAGCGCAACACAGCCACCATCACTCCCCGCGGAGTCAAGCGCGCCGAAGAGTTCTTTAATGTAGAGAACCTGATGGACCCCGAAAACGCATCGCTGCTCCATCATATCAATCAGGCCATCAAGGCACGCGGCTGCATGAAAAAGGATGTCGACTATGTCATCCATGAAGGCCAGATCGTTATCATCGACGAGTTCACAGGCCGAATGATGTTCGGCCGCCGCTATTCCGACGGCCTCCATCAGGCTATCGAAGCCAAAGAGAATGTAAGTGTAATGCGCGAGAGCAAGACTCTGGCCACCATCACCTTCCAGAACTTCTTCCGCCTTTACGGCAAGCTCTCGGGCATGACCGGCACAGCCCTCACCGAAGAAGAGGAATTCCGCCACATCTATGCCCTCGACGTTATCGAGATCCCCACCAACAAGCCCATGATCCGCGACGACCGTGCCGATATGGTGTTCAAGACCGAAAAGGGCAAGTTCATGGCCGTCATCAGAAAGATCCGCGAGTGCTATGAGAAGGGCCAGCCCGTGCTGGTCGGCACCGTATCCATCGAAAAATCCGAGCTTCTCTCGCTGCTGCTCAAGCGCGAAGGCATCCCTCATCAGGTGCTCAACGCCAAACAGCATGCCCGCGAAGCCGCCATCGTCGCTCAGGCAGGTAAGTCCTGCTCAGTAACCATCGCCACCAACATGGCCGGTCGAGGCACCGACATCATGTTGGGCGGCAACCCCGAGTTCATGGCTCGCGAAGACATCGAAAAGCTGGGTTACGACGAAACCGTCATCAACGAGGCCATTGGCTATAACGAAAGCAGCAACGAGCTGGTGCTCGAGGCCCGCGCCATCTACCGCGAGAAGCTTGAAGCGCACAAGGCAGTATGCCGTGCCGACGGCGAAAAGGTACGCGCTGCGGGAGGCCTCTGCATCCTTGGCACCGAGCGCCACGACAGCCGACGCATCGACAACCAGCTGCGCGGACGTGCCGGCCGTCAGGGCGACCCCGGCGAATCTACATTCTTCCTCTCGCTGGAAGACGACCTCATGCGCCTGTTCGGCACCGACCGCCTCACCGGTATGATGAACACCCTGGGCGTTGAAGAAGATATGCCCATCGAGCACAAGATGCTCTCCAGCGCTATCGAGAATGCCCAGCGCAAGGTCGAGGGCCGCAACTTCCAGTCGCGTAAGAGCGTCCTTGAATATGACAATGTCATGAACAAGCAGCGTGAGATCATCTATCAGCAGCGCGCCGATGTTCTTGACGGAGCCGAGCTTAAGACTCGCATCCAGAAGATGATCCGCGAATGGATCGCCCTCAACGTCAACGAAGTATCGCAGGGCGCACCCCTGACCGACGAAGGCATCACAAGGCTGACCCGCTATTACACCGGCCTCTTTATCTTCCCCGGCCTGTTCACCATCACCGACGATATGCACGACCCCGAAAAGATGACCGAAGCCCTCTACGGCAAGGCCATCGAGTTCTACGAGCATAAAGAGCAGGAGATCACTCCCGAGGTCATGCGCGAGCTCGAGCGCGTCGTTCTGCTCAGAACGGTAGACGAGCTGTGGATCGACCATATCGATGCCATGCACGAGCTGCGCCGCGGCATCGGCCTCAATGCCTATGCTCAGGTAAATCCCGTTGACGAATACAAGCGCCAGGGCATGGATATGTTTGACGAAATGATCAGCCAGATCCGTATGCGCACCGCGCGCATGATCCTGCTGGCCCGCATCAGAGGCGCCGAGCCCAAGCGCGAACGCGTTGCCAAGGAGACTTCGACTTCGGGCGACGGCACCATCGTAAAGAAGCCGGTGGTCAAGAAGCAGAAGGTCGGCCGCAACGACCCCTGCCCCTGCGGCAGCGGCCTTAAGTATAAGAAGTGCTGCGGTAAAGACGCATAAAACAATAGCCCTAATTCGACTTCGTGTTCCCAAAGCCTCCCCTGTGTAAGGGGAGGTGCCGAGCGATAGCAAGGCGGAGGGGTTGTACAGCAATTTCTGCGATTTCGCTGAAAAATAATGCGAAAACATAATCTCTGTCACACAATCCCTCAGTCACGGCTGCGCCATGCCAGCTCCCTTTACACAAGGGAGCCTCTGGCAGATCCTAGAGAACACAACAAGAAATTGGGAGAAATACTGATCTTGTATTTACTCTCGTCCCCCTCTCCTGCCTGTGTATTCAGGCAGGAGATTTTTTATGCCCGACTTTGAAGCTACACCGTCCTTTCGCGCGAAACGGAAAAATCCTTTATATTTAACCCATAAATTATAATAAAGGAGATGTATATATGGACAACCGTATCCGCACATTTATCAACGAGCTTCGCTCTATCGACCCCGCCCCCGAATATGCCTCCGAAATGATCGCCCAGCTTGAAGGCGAAGAGGCCCGCCTGGGTCCCGATCCCTCCGAAGACGAAATCACTGCCATTCTTCTTCCCCATCTCATCCGACATATGAAGGCCACACCTGTAACCGATACTGTTTCTATCGAATTCGAACCCGAAGAAGACGACGGACTTCCTTTCGATGATGATTTTGATTTTTCCTCCGGTTTTGAAGAAAATGATATTCCCGAAGACTTTGATGAGTCCCCCCGTGTTTCTCCCCTTATTCAGTTTCTCACCGATATGGATAACGACCCCGAGCACCGCGAGCTTTATGCCAACCTCCGCGGTACCCTTGAGCAGAAGCTGGAGGAGCTTGGCCCCGACCACAGCTTTGAAGAGGGTGAAGCCGTCCTCAACGACTGTCTTCGCGAGGACATCCTTAACCTTATCAACAACCATATTCCCATGCACAGCGCAGGCTATCTCGCCAACACCGTCCGCGGCATCCTGAATGATATGGAGATAACCTCCGACGAGCGCGAGACTCCCCACGGCACCCTCTTCTCCTTCGGCCTCCTCTCGGATGACGAAAAGGTGTGCGCCGATTTTTCGATCCTTGCCGCACGCAATGCCATGGACTACACCATCCGTGCATATTTCCCCTGCATCGTCGACCAGAAGTACGCCATGCCGGTCACCCTGCTTTGCAACAAGCTCTACGGCAAGATCCCCATGGGCTGCTGCATCTTCTATGATGCCGAAGACAGCGCCCCCTTCGGCTCGAATATCTCCATCAACTTCGGCCATCGCCTTGATTCTCCCGGCAGTGTGAACCCCGACCTTTTCAAGGCGCTTATCTACACCATGTTCGAGGCTATTGAGAAGTTGAATCCCATTGTCAGCCGCTATGCGGTGGGCAAGCTCAACCGCACTGAGCGAAGCGAACTGGCAGATGCCTGCCATGCCATTATTGAGGATATGGAGGAATATCTTTAAAATTATTCAAATCAAAAGCCGCCCAATGGGCGGCTTTTTTCAGTTTTTTGGTTTTGATTTAAAAATAAGCGCCCCCAGCAGCGAAAAGAACACCGCTGCCGAGATGCCGCCTGCCGCGGCGGTAAGCCCTCCGGTCAAAGCACCAACGATGCCGTACTGGTCAACGGCGGTCTCGACCCCCTTGGCCATGGTGTACCCAAATCCGAACAGAGGAGTGGTGGCTCCGCAGCCTCCCCACTCGACAATAGGCTCGTATACCCCTATGGCGGTCAGGATAACTCCCAGTACAACATAGCTTGTCAGTATCCTCGCCGGGGTCAGCCTCGTTCGGTCGATCAGCACCTGCGACAGGGCACAGATGATGCCGCCGCAGATAAAGGCTCTGATATATTCCATCACATCACCTCCAGGCACACAAGGTGGCATATTCCCGGGATACTCTCGCCCTGGCTGGTAGTAAGAGGGCTAAGAAGCGCGCCGGTGCCGCAGAACAGCACCCTTTTAAGGCTGCCCTTCTCCATTTCGGGCAGAATATACCCGCACAGCACCGCTGCCGAGCATCCGCAGCCCGAACCGCCCGAGTGGACATCCTGCTTCTCGCGGTCGAACAGCATTATTCCACAGTCTGTGTATTTCCCATCCAGATCAAGGCCTCCCGCCTTAGCCAGCTCAACCACTATGTCGCGGCCTATGGCGCCGAGGTCGCCGGTGACGATCATGTCATAATCGGAAGGCTGCTCGCCGGTGGTCTTGAAATAGCTGAGTATGGTCTCATAGGCCGACTGAGCCATAGCCGCACCCATATTTGCCGCATCGGTGACACCGGGGTCATATATCCGCCCGGCCATCGCCCTCGTAACGGCTATTTTCTGCGGGGTTGCTGTCAGCATGACCGACCCCGATGCGGTGGCCGTCCATTGGGCCGTGGGAGGCCTCTGTCCGCCGTACTGCAGCGGATAGCGATACTGCCGCTCGGCCGAACAGAAGTGGGATGATGCTGTGCAAAGGGTCTTGTCCTCAAGGCCTGCAGAGATAAGCACCGATCCGAGGATCAGTGACTCGGCCATAGTCGAGCAGGCGCCGTAGAGGCCGT
>JAFOHJ010000248.1 GCA_017421885.1 Clostridia bacterium | reverse complement strand
TATCGTCCTCGACAAAAACGGCTGTCTCGCATCGGCTGAACGCATAGGCGATAAGGACGAAGCAAAAGGTACCAAATGGTATGCCTATATGGAGCATTCCACCGAAGATCCATGGTTCAACAATGCCGCATATACCGACACTCTTAAACCCGAGGCCATTGCCGAGTTTCTGAGCATTACCCACGAGGTATATGCCAGGGAACTGGGAGAAGATTTCGGCAAAACCGTGCCTGCCATGTTCACCGACGAACCCCAGTTCACCCCCAAAGATACTCTCAGCTTTGCCCGCGAGCAGAAGGACGTCTTTATGCCGTGGACACCGGGCCTTGAAGCTCTCTACAAAGAACGATATGGCGAAGACCTACTCGATGCCATCCCTCAGCTTCTATGGGAACTGCCCGAAGGAAAGCTTTCAAGCGTAAGATGGAAGTTCCAGAACCTCCTGACCGACCGCTTCGTAGAATCCTATTGCCGTCAGATAGGCACATGGTGTGAAGATCACAG
This sequence comes from Clostridia bacterium, assembly GCA_017421885.1. Next base: position 10,051 of record JAFOHJ010000248.1, on the reverse strand, counting down.
CCTCGCACTTACGGGCCATGTAATGGGCGAATCGTCGCTGTGGGATCAGGCTCAGGCCGTTGGCGACGCCATGCGCTGCTATCGCAGCTTCGGCATTCCCGGCATCGATATGCTGTGTGACTTCCACGAATACACCACTGCCAAGCAGACCCAGTCCATCGTCCGCCAAGCCGGAAAAGAAGGTATGCTCTCGGAGCTTTACGGAGTTACCGGCTGGGACTATGACTTCCGTGGCTATAAGCTTCAGGGTGACTGGCAGGCTGCCCTCGGCGTAACCGTCCGTGTCCCACATCTTGCATGGATGACCATGAAGGGCGAGGCCAAGCGCGACTATCCCGCCGCCATCAACTATCAGTCGCCGTGGTGGGATCAGTTTGCCATGATCGAAGACCATTTCAGCCGTCTTAACACCGCCCTCACACGCGGCAAGGCAAAAGTGCGTGTTGCCGTCATCCATCCCATCGAGAGCTACTGGCTCCATTGGGGTCCCTCCGATCAGACCGCCGCCGTCCGCGCTCAGATGGAAGAAGGCTTCAAATCTCTCGCCGAAAAATTGCTTTTCGGCAGCATTGATTTCGACTATATCTGCGAAGCCGAGCTGCCTGCGCTCTGCCCCGAAGGCGGCGCTCCTTTAAAGGTCGGAGAAATGAGCTATGATGCCGTTATCGTCCCCGGCCTCACCACGATCCGTTCGACCACACTTGAGCGCCTCGAGGCCTTCAGGAATCACGGAGGACAGCTGTTCTTTACCGGCCCCTGCCCCGGCTATGTGGATGCCGAGCCCTCAGATGCCGCAAGATCCCTCTATGATTCTTCCGTCACCGTCGGCTCAAGCCCCTCCGAGATCCTCTCGGCACTTGAGCCCTTCCGCTTCCTTGATATCCGCCGCACCGACGGCCTTCGTGAGGACCGCATACTCCACCAGCTTCGCGAAGACGGCGACGGACTGTGGCTCTTCCTCTGCAACGGCAAAAACCCCACCTGTCCCGATGTCGACGATGCAGGCAGGCTGCGCTTCATCCTAAAGGGAGAATACAGCCTTACCCACTATGACACTCTTACGGGTGACATCAAAAAAATAGCCGCCGAATACCGCGACGGAAACACCATCCTCGAGCGCGACTGGTATATCCACGAAAGCATGCTTCTCCGCCTGACGCCCGGCCGAGGCGAAACTGCCGCAGTTGATCCTGCCGAAGCATCCGCACCCGACATTTACTTCGGCACAGTTCCCTTCACTCTTGAAGAACCCAATATGCTTCTGCTTGATATGGCGGAATATTCCTTTAACGGCAGCCCCTTCTATTCCGAAGACGAGCTGCTGAGGATAGACAACCATGTCAGAGGCATCCTCAACATCCCCGCACGCAGAAAAGAGGTGCTTCAGCCCTATCTCATCGAAGATGAACAGGCATCCGACAGGCTGACCCTGCGCTTCCGCATAAACAGCCTTACGTCGGTGCCCTCGCCCATGCTGGCGCTGGAAGATGCCGATGTTACCGAGATCGTCCTTAACGGCGAGAAAGTTCCTTCCGAAACAAACGGCTGGTTCGTCGACCGTGCAATCAGGACGGTCCCGCTGCCCGACCTCAGAGCCGGTGAGAATATCCTTCTTGTCACCGTCCCCATCGGCAGAAGGACCAACCTCGAGTATATGTATCTTCTCGGCAGCTTTGCCGTTTCGGTACATGGAACTCAGAAAACCCTTTCTCCCCTTCCCGAACGCATCGGATTTGGCGACATCGTTCCTCAGGGCCTGCCCTTCTATACAGGAAATATGCTCTATCACCTGAAGATACGAACAGAGGGCGCCTTCACACTCAGGATCCCACGCTACCGCGGCGGCCTCACAAAGGTGTTCCTTGACGGAAAGGAAATGGGCAGCATCGCATTCTCGCCCTACACACTTAAGATCGACTGCGAGCCCGGCGACCACGATCTGACCATCCGTCTTTACGGCACCCGTCAGAACGGTTTTGCCCAGCTTCACCACACACCGGGAGTCTATTTCTATCAGAGCCCCAACTCGTGGCGCAGCGCAGGCGACCTGTGGTGCTATGAATACCAGTTCAAGCAGGCCGGCATCCTCACTTCTCCCGAAGTATACGGAGGGAGTATCCTCGACCAAAACGGAAATGTCCGCACCTATGCGGGACGTGCAGTCCATATCAAAGACCGAAGCTGATGCTTATAGAAAATCCCCATGCCGACTATGCGGCATGGGGATTTTCTTATTCTACCCAATATTTAATTTCAGGCCTTATATATTCCTCTCCGAAGGTATCTACCTCGACTCTGAGCATATACTCGTCCTCAACCGGCTGATTAACCACCGAGCCTTCAAGGCCATTGGGATAAACTCTTACCGTTTCAACATTTTCAAGGCGCTTTACCTCTTCCATGCCACCTATGACCCGTCCGAAAGGTGCAAATCTGCCCTGAAGGCGTGCCCCGGCATCATCGGAAAGGGTGATGAAAAACTCGCAGCCGTGGGCCTCGCGCTCTCCGTCGCCTGCCATCGCAACTATACCCTCTCCGAACTCTATGGGATTATCAAATCCGTTGGCGCTGAACTCACCCTCGATCATATAGTCACAGCGCTTATCATCGAAAAAGCAATAGGAAGGCTGGAGAACAAATCCGGGAACGATTCGCTTAATCAGCCTGTTCTCATACATTTTTTCACTTGCCGCCCAGATAAAGCTCCTTACTGTGTTAGGCGCAAATTCGGGATAAAGCTCGACTGTTATGACGCCTTTGCCGGTGTAGATTCTTGCTATAGGATTTTTCATATCAACTCTCCTCATCCGGATGTTTTTCATAAAGAACGTGTTCAGATGCCCATTCGCTGTAATGATCGCGGTAAAAGGCCTTATATCCTTCAAAATCAAAGCGACAGCCGATCCCAAGAAGCTCCATTTTAACGCCGAATACCTCGGCCATCACATTCATCGGCTCCATCCCGCTGTGGATATAGAACTCGCGTCGTTTCTTTCGGGCATCCTTATCCGGGCTGTCTTCAAACGGGCTCTCGATCTCAACAAAAAAGCCTTTGCCTTTATATTTATCTTTAAAAAGCACCATTGCGGCGCTGCCTATGCCTTCACCTCTGTGATCTGAACTTATCGCCAGATAATCAAGCAGGATAACGTCGGGCGAGTTGACCGTTGTGGCAAATCCTGCAAAAACGCCGCCTCTGCGGATGCACCATATATCACTTTTTCCTCTTCGGTACATATTGTATATGCGCGAAAAAGGCTTGCGCTCGGCCCTTGGAAAGGCGGCAAAATAAAGCCTGAGCAGCTTTAGCCAGTCAATTACGCTGCATGGGACCGAAATGCTTATTTTACTGTTCAAACAAACTCATCTGCCTCTTACTTTCTTTATCTTCAAAACTTTGCATATATGCAAATATCGCATTGTTATCATGCTCTATGCCATATCTGCCGCATAAGTTTACAAAAACCTTTGTAAGTTCGCGCCATTTTGGGCTGGGGATCTCATATGCGTTGCCATATCTTCTTATATATTCCTCTTTAAGGCCGGGAAAAAGCCTGTCGAGCCTGCTGTAGAAATATTCACGGCTTCCTTCACGCAAGGTGAGCCCCATGCCGAAGTTTATTATTCCCCTGACTCCAGCATCTGCGCAATACTCCACGATGCTTTTGATATTCTCCTCAGCATCGTTGATAAAGGGAAGAATGGGACACAGCCACACAACAGTAGGGATGCCCTCCTGCTGAAACTTTTTAAGAGCATGGTATCTTTCGGCAGTTCCCGAAACATTGGGCTCAACCATCGAACACAGCTTTTCATCGCCGGTGGTAAGGGTCATCTGAACCACTGCCTTGCTTTTTTCATTGATGCTCTTGAGCAGATCAATATCTCTGAGTATCCTGTCCGACTTTGTCTGAACAGCCACGCCCATGCTGTAACGGTCGATGAGCTCCAAAGCCTGCCTTGTCATTCTAAGCTCTTCTTCGAGAGGTATATACGGATCTGTCATGGCACCTGTTCCTATCATACAGCGTCTGCGCTTGTGCTTAAGGGTATAATCAAGCAGTTCGATCGCATTTTCCTTGACCTCTATATCCTCAAAACGATGCCCCATCTGATAACAGGTGCTTCTGGAGTCGCAGTATATGCATCCGTGCTGACAGCCTCTGTAGAGATTCATGCCGTTTTTTGCCGACAGTATGCCCTTAGCCTTCACGAAATGCATATCTTACCGCCTCCTCACTTACCATTCATCGCCTTTAGGCTTCTTTTCAAGGATAAACACATATTTACTTTCGTCGGAATATTCTTCGCTGTAGCGGTATCCCTGAGCGCTGAACCCTTTAAGTTTTTCGACATCCAGGACGTTGTTTTCAGCCATAAAACGAACCATCTCGCCTCGCGCCATTTTGCACATAGTACCCTTTTCAATGATCTTTCCGTCCTTTTCCTCGCCGAATACGCAGGTTATCAGCCTTACCCCCTCAGGCAGATGCCTGGAAACAGATATGCTGTATTCCTTCGATGCAAGATCGATAATAAGCTCTTCATCACGGCATAGCTCTTCGGAAATACAGCTGCCCCAATAGGAATAGAGGTCCTTGTGCCCATCTGCCGAAAGCTTTGCCTGCATCTCGAGCCTGTAGGGAATAACACCATCGAAGGGCCTAAGAACACCGTAAAGGCCTGACAGTATCCTCAGATGCTGTTGGATATATACAAGCTCCTGATCGGTGAACACTCCCGGAGCCATATACTGATACTGGATGCCTTCATAAGCCAGAATGGCAGGAGTCTGATTCCTATTGAGCTCCAGCTCGGCAAGACGCTCGACGTTCTGAGCTGCAATGCTGTCATTACACTTCCACAGCTTTTTAAGTTCTTCATAACTCATTGCCTTAAGCCGAGCCCTGAGCTGCACAGCCCTATCCATAAAAACCGGCTGTGTCAGAACCGGAAGGCTGTCGCAGTCGATATTCATCTTTTTAGCCGGTGATATGATTATCTTCATAGTCGCATCCTGTATTAATTACTTCTCCATAAAAATTGCCGTGCCGTTTTCGCCAAATCCACATGAGCTGTAAAGCTTCTTTGCCCCATCAGACTGTGTATTTACATACAAGCGCACACCTGTGGCACCCAGTTCTTCTTTAAGTCTGTCAGCTTCATCCATAAGTCGTCTTGCAATTCCCTGCCTACGATAATTCTGCTGTACCCACAGCTCATCCACATAGATATATCCTTTTTTCACCCGACTTACCTTTGGAAGATATATAAGCGATATCCAACCCACAAACCGTCCATCCTGCTGTGCGGCGTAAACATACAGATTAGGGTTCGAAAGCTCGTCAGGTGCAGTTTCCAACGATCTGCCTCGCTCATTTCCTGTTGCACGCCAATACAGCATGTCGGCAAACATGCTGTAGTTTTCCCTGTCTATCCTTCTGATGTCTATTGCACCGGAATCAATCTTCTCAATCATTTTTCAACCTCATAAGGCCAGCTGTTAATGCCGCCGAACTCATAGACTTCGGTATACCCAAGATCAGCAAGAGCCTGAGATGCCTTTTTGCTTCTGTTTCCGCTGCGGCAGTATACCAGCACCACCGAATCGGGCTCAGGGATAGCCTCGGCTGCCGAATCCTCGTCGATGCTGCCCACCGGCAGAAGGATCGCCCCGGGGATATGTCCGCCGTCATATTCGTGCTGTTCACGAACATCGAGTATGACAACTTCACCCTCATCCATCATTTTCTTTGCATCTTCCTGAGATATCTGTTTATAAGATGCTTCGCTGTTTCCTCCACAGGCTGTCAGCAAAAACATCGCCGCAAGCACTATTGTCAAAAGCTTTTTCATATCATTGCTCCTATATCTGAAATATGATAGATATATAATACCACCGGGCCGCGCTAATTGCAAACCCGGCACAGCCACAGCCACCTTCCTCGCTCCCGTCGAGCTGTTCCTGGGAGGTCGTTCAGGCTCAGTACGGTCTTTTCTAAATCCCTCTTAAACAAAAATCGGCTCCCCATAAAGGGGAGCTTTTTTGTACCTGATCAGAACTCGTATGTCTCGGGGGCTGCTGTGAAAGAACTGAAGGTAGCAACAGCATTCTTCAGATAAAGAACCTGCGTATTGCTGTCGTTCTCGTCATACATTCTCCTGAGGTTTGTATACTCATCCAGCATCGACTTTTTGGCCTCTACACGGTCATCCTCCACCAGTTCGGCGGCAACACGCAGCCATACACCGTCTTTGAATGCACAGATCTCGCACTTTGGGTTGATGCCCAGCTGCTTAGAGACCGGCTTGCTCTTGCCTGTCTGGATATAGAGCTTATCCTCAAAGATGTGTGCCGTTCCGAAAGGACGGACACGGGGCTGGTCGCCTTCTACTGTGGCCAGATAATATGTACCGGCCGCCTTGAGAAAATCGCATACTCTTTTCATAAAAGATACCTCCGTTTTATATCGTTGACTAAATTATACGATTAAATCACAAGTATGTAAAGCACCAAGTCAATATGCGCTGACGCTTTATTGCAGCGCCTTAATTGCAGGATATCTATCCCGACCCCTTCTTTTATTCTATATTTCTATTGGAACATTCTGTCTTTTGCCTTTATAATTATAATGTTGAAATATGTGCATGAAAGGTTGGTGTAACATGGGAAGAATACTTTTTGGCTCCTTCGGTGAGATACCTCAGTTCGAGTCGCCCGCTAAGCTGCCCGGGGATACTAATATCCTCTGGAAGATGGCCTGCCATTATCTTGCCCCTGCCGACCGCGATGCACATGCCGCATATGCCATACTCGAGAGGCTTGTCGAGCTCGACACCGAAGGCCAGTTCATGGAGGCTCGCGAGGCCCTTGGCCGCCTGCTGCTGGACGGCGACGGCATCGAGCCCGATCGCAAAAAGGGTGCCGCATATATGCTTATGTGGTATCACTCGCGTATTCTCAACGAGAGAAGACTCTATGCTATCGGCCAGCTCATCAGCGAGAGCCTCCGCGACGGCACCGAAGACTTTACCAAGTTCATTAAATGGTCATACGAGCGTATCTGCCTTGATAATGAGAACGAGGGCTCTGACCCCGTCGGCCTGTGCTTTTTCTGGCACCTGCTTCGCCTTGCCGTTCATCAGCTTGAGCGCGAGACCCGCCTGCTTGACGACCCCAAGGCATTCCTCAAATGGATGGTGGACGAAAAGCGTTCGCCCGATGCCCTTTATCATCTCTGCAACCTCGACCCCTCGGAGGATCTTTCGAGGGCCGCCCGAAGCAGCAGCATTTTTGCCATCGACCAGCTTATCGGCCCCGACTTCCGCCCCGGCATGACCCTCAACGAGAAGGAAGAGCGCCTTCTGCTGCGCCGCCGGAGAGAGGATTATTTCGCCCGCAAGAAAAAGACATACAAGGATTTCAATCGCGCCCAGTACCTTTCGGCTACCTACAGCATTTTCCGCAAGGCTGTTGCCCTCAACCGCGAAGCCGATGCCGTTATGGAACAGCGCCATGCCCAGAATGTACCATCGGCATCACGCGAGATCTCGCGAAGCAACTGGCGCGAACACGATTCGGCTCCCACCGATCTTATGGCCTGCCGCTTCGAGCGCCTCAAGGCCATTTATGAGGAATACCGCCACCCCATGACCCTTATGACCATGGGCACCTATGTGGTTTATCCCAAATACGGTGGCGTTCCCGAGGAGGAATGCCTGAAATACTTAAAGGCTGCCGCCGATGTGGGCATCACCCTTGCCATCGTCTACCTCGGCCTGCACTACTACCGCAAAGGCAGGATGGAAGAGGCCCTTCCCCTGCTCCGCAAGGCCGCCCTCCGCGGCTTCAGCGGCGAGCTCCAGCTGTCGTGCGCCCTTTGCCTCCTTGCCCTCGACCGTTCGCCTTCGGCTATGCAGGAGGCCGGCCTCTGGATGCGCCTTGCCCGCGACAATGGCAGCAAGACAGCTGCCGAATACCTCGACAAGCGCCGTTCTTCGTAATTTTATGCATAGAAAAAGCCTCTCCGGCCGGAGAGGCTTTATTTTTATCTCTTTCGGAACTTTATCATTACCCACGCAATGAAGATAATAAGCATCGGCATAGCCACAAGGGGCGCGACGATGACCGGATCAAGCAGCATGGCATCGGCCGTGACTCGGATGTTTTTAGAACCCGGCAGGTTGTCGATCCTGTGACCGCGTACAAGCAGCCTGTGTGAGTTGACACCGTAGGGGGTGCAGGTGACAAGAGTGCAGAGATCCTCGCCCGGTGCGATGTCGAGGGCCTTTACCTCGTCGGGGTCGACGATGATTATATTATCGACTTCATAGGTAAGAGTCTCGTCGAGGATACGCATCATGAAGATGTCGCCCTCCTCCACCTGGTCGAGGTTGGTGAAGAGCTTGGCCGAGGGCAGGCCGCGGTGGCCCGACAGGACACAGTGGCTGCTCTCGCCGCCGACGGGCAGCGACGAGCCCTCGATATGGCCGATGGCGATCTGCAGAACGGCGGGGTCGACGCCATGGTAGATGGGCAGCGAGACCTTTATATCGGGGATCTCGATATAGCCCATAACGCCGCTTCCCGACAGGTTGAGGAGGGAGGTATATTCTTCCCTGTCCTCGTCGGAGAAGATATAGCGGTTGCGCCTGCTTGGCAGGGACTCGTTATAGGCAAGGGCATCCTTCCATATTTTTTCATAGTCATCACTACTGACTTCGGCGATCTCCTTGGCATAGTCGGCGATCATTCGCGACTGGTGCAGCGAATTCCAATAGTCGGCAAAGGAGGGGTACAGCATTAAGGCGAGGCCTGTAAAAAAGACTATCAGCAGGAGGATAGTTGACCAGTTTTTTTTGAAATAAGCGAGCATAGTTTTAAAGGACTCTCCTTAATGCTGACACCGGGGAGGCGAAAGGGCCTCCCCGGCGTAGGATGATTTTTTAATTAAGTTTCTAAGACTATCTCTTAGACTTCATTGGACATACGCTTCTTGGCGATCAGGAGAACGCCTGCGCCGATGACCATGACTGCACCGAGAGCATAGAAGATTGTGGTACCGATACCACCGGTCTCGGGGAGAATGGAACCGGTTTCGTTGATGACTTCACCGGTCAGAGCGCCAGTGAGAACTGCACCTGTAAACTTATTACCGCCCTCAAGATCGGTAAGAGTGGGATCATCAGAAAGAATATCATGTTCAGCTGTGATAGTAAACTCAATATCCTGAATTGTGTTATAACCGGCAGGTGTGGTTGACTCGACGAGCTTATATTCGCCATCATCAAGACCAACCCAAGTAAAGGTGGTCATTTCCTCACCCTTCAGCTCATCACCAACAATTTTATATACACCTTTATCATCTTTCTTATAGAGTTTGAATCCTGCACCTTCCAGGGGTTCATAAACAGGATTACCGTCTGCGTCTGTATTAGTCTGATGAACCTTATTTACATCAAGCTTATAAGTAAAGACAATAACCTTATCTACAGGAGTTTTACCGTTAGGTGAGTTACCTACACCATCCCAGTTGGGATTATTTGTATACTCGAGATAAACAGTATTGGGGTTGCCTGCACTGCCAATTACAGCATTTTCATTCAATTCAGCAGTATATGTAATGACAAAAGTAGTATTGTCTCCAACAAAATCAATGATGTCATCACAAACAATTGCATACTGAACTGCATCATCTTCTGCATTAGCATGAGTAATTTTAAACTTATTGGTTACATTTTCATTACCCATCATGATTGTAAAGTCTCCGTTACAAGTCAATCCCTTACTGATTGTATCAACAACAGCAATTCTATATTTATCATAGCTGGAAAGATCTGTAGGAAGTGTTACTGTGATCTGATAGGAAACATTATCATTGATGTCATGGTCAGCAGAATCCTGCCAACCAGTTGTACTGTTTGCTACAGAATCATTGACATCCTTTACCTTCTTTTCAATTTCGGGTACATCTGTCTTTGTTCTAATATCAAATGTGCCCTTATTGGTCAGCTGAAGAAGTGCAAGGTTATATACTGTGTTCTCATCATT
>JAFOHJ010000247.1 GCA_017421885.1 Clostridia bacterium | reverse complement strand
GGCTACTTATCAGCGTTATATCAAGAAGCAGCGCCTGCATTTTAATGGTAATGATATTGAGGTGGGTACCGCGAACAATATTTCAGCGGGTATTAATGCTGCGATGCCATTGGTAAATGCACAGCTCTGGAAATCTTTGAAGCTCTCTGCAATGGATGTGGAGCTCGCTATTGAGCAGGCACGCTCGTCACGCATTGATATGGTTGAGCAGGTGTCAAAGGCTTTCTATCAGGTGCTTTTGGCAAAGGACTCTTACGATGTATATAAGCGCGTATATGATAATGCCGTTGAGAACCACAAGATTGTAGAGAAGAAGTACTCAGTGGGTGCAGTATCGGAGTATGATTTTATCCGTTCGCAGGTGAGCGTGGCTAACGCAGAGCCAAACCTCTTCAATGCCGAGAACTCAATCGTTTTGGCATTGTGGCAGTTGAAGGCGTTGTTGGGTGTTGATCTTGCAAAGGATATTGATTGCGCAGGCAAGTTGGCTGATTATGAAGTAGAGCTTAATGCTCAGGTAGAGATGGGCGACTTGTCAAATAACTCTACAATGAAGCAGTTGGATATTCAGGCTGATATGCTTGAGCAGGCATTGAAGATTAAGCGTGCGGCAAATCTTCCAACATTGGCTTTGTCGGTTGGTTACAACTATGTAGTGATGAACGAGACTTTGGATTTTTCAGAGTATAAGTGGAATCCATATTCTGTGGCAGCATTCTCGCTCAATATCCCAATCTTCGCGGGTGGTAAGCGTCGTGCTGAGATCAACCAGGCTAAGATTGATATAGAGTCTTTGCAGCTCCAGAAGGAGAATACAGAGCGTCAGTTGCGTACTGCGATGATGTCATATTATAGCAATATGCTCACCAACGTAAAGCAGTTCCACGCCTCTTCGCAGACCATTTCGCAGGCGAAGCGCGGATATGAGATTGCGGTTAAGCGTTATGAAGTGGGTGGCGGAACATTGGTAGATGTGGACAACTCACAGCTTGCATACACACAGGCAGAGCTTTCACGCTCAACAGCCATTTTTAACTACTTGACCAACCAGGTATCTATGGCGAAGATTATGGGCGCAACAGCATCAGTAACAGCAGAGTAAGAAAATTACGCTGCACATACGATGAGTATCTGGAGATGAAGGCTCAGCGCAAGATCTAAGCTATGGCCGACGATAAGAAATATATCCCCTACACCGATGATGACGATGAGGAAAAGGACGACCTTGAAGGCTTCCTCTTCTTCCGTCAGCTTGAGCAGAACGAAGGCAAAGTCACACCTTCAATGTTCAGGGGCGGATGTGTTATGGCTTTTCCAGTCCTGACCATTATAGTGCTGGCTATCTTCTTTTTTCTGACAAAAATGTATTAACAGGTAAAAGACCTGAGGAAACAGTTTCCTCAGGTCTTTTTATTATTCTGCCTTCATGGCAAAACTGTTATCTACCAGCATATCAAAATCAACTCTCTCATCAAGCTCGCCTGCAGTTTCCATAACGGCCTGCATACGCTCGAAGGCTTCTTTCTTCATAACAGGTGTTTCGTTCCATGCATCGATATCCTTATGACGCTGAGTTACAGTTGTAAGAGTTTTAATGTCATTGTCGGGGAACTGGTCGGCAATCGCCTTTGCCACATCCTCTGCCGAGTTTTCCATTACCCACTTCTGCCCTCTTGCGATAACATCTGTAAAGCGCTGTATGAGCTCGCCGTTTTTCTCGATAAAGCTTTTCGATGCAAAAAAGGCAGTATAGGGTATCTCACCGCTTTCAAGGCCTACCGATGTCAGGATATAACCTTTGCCGGCCTCGGCCACCTCTGTGGCGGTAGGCTCGAAGAGGGTGACATAGTCGCCACTGCCGCCGGTGAATGCGCCTGCCATCATATTGAACTGGACCGATGTATCGACCGCAGCATCCTCGTGAGGAATAACTCCGTTCTGACGCATGACATACTCGAGGGTCATCTCAGGCATTCCGCCCTTACGCCCACCTATTATGGTCTTGCCTTCAAGATCGCTCCACTCGAAATCATCGTCGGTGCGTCCTACTATAAACGAGCCATCTCTCTTGGTGAGCTGGCCGAAGACCACAGGGTGATCCTCTCTGCCCTCAAGAGCGACGTACACACAGGCCTCGGGCCCCGCAAGGCCAATATCCGACTGACCTGCAAGAACAGCTGTCATTACCTTGTCGGCGCCGCCGCCGTTCGTAAGCTCGATCTCTATGCCTTCCTCTTCAAAGAAGCCCAGCTCCAAAGCGGCATAGAAGGGCGCATAGAAGACCGAATGTGTGACCTCACAAACTCTGAGAGTCACCATTTCTTCATTGTCCTGCGAGCAGGCGGCCATAAGACCTGTGACCAGCAGGACCGACATCAAAAGTGCAATTGTTTTTCTCATGCTTTCACTCCCATATATTTTTTCAGCCCTCTTTCAAGCCACAGTATACACTGATACATCAGCGCTGCTGCTGCGGCAAGAATGAGCACCGTTGCCATAACAAGGTCCATTTTAAAGACCTGCGAGCCATAGACGATAAGATATCCCAGCCCGGCTTTTGATACAAGAAACTCACCCATGATAACGCCTACCCACGACAGACCTACATTTACCTTAAGTGCATTTATAAGCCCTCCTAAATTGGATGGAAGCACCAGCTTTAGCAGAATCTGCAGCTTTGTGGCACCAAAAGTCTGCATAAGCCTGATCATATGAGGATCGGTGGAATCAAACCCGCTGTGCATATCCAGAATGGTAACAATAAGCGAGATCGCAAGGGTCATGGCGATTATCGCTCCCGGACCTGCCCCCATCCAAACAATGAATATGGGGCCAAGCGCCGTCTTGGGGAGCGAATTGAGTACTACAAGATACGGATCAAGTGCTTTTGACATAAATGGGCTCCACCACAAGAGTACTGCGATCACTGTGCCCAGTATCGTTCCCAGCATAAAGCCGACCACAGTTTCAACAAGTGATGTGCCTGTGTGCAGCCACAGTTCGCCGCTTGCGGTAAGGCTGATAAATGTGGACACCACCCTTGACGGACTGCTGAAAATAAATGGATCTATTATACCCTCCGATGCAGTCCACTCCCAGATAATAAAGAAAAATGCCAGCAGGCCAAAGCGAAGCAGGTTGATGTTGCGTCTGTCTGCTGCGATTTTTTTAAGATATAATGTCCTTTCGGGAGAAACTTCACGCATTTACATCAAGCTCCTTCCATATCTGATCAAAATAATGGTTAAAATCCCTGTGCAGCCTGCGCTCCATAGGTCCAAGTCCTCTGAGTCTTTCAAGTTCAAAGATCTTTTTTATCTTTCCCGGCCTTTTTGTGAGGACTATTACCCGATCTGACAGGCTGACACTTTCCGAAATATCATGCGTGACCAGCATCGCCGTCTTTCCTTCCGACCGAATGATGGAATAGATGTCAGCCGACACTCCCAGCCGCGTCTGATAGTCAAGCGCCGAAAAAGGCTCGTCGAGCAGCAATATCTTAGGATCAAGAGCGAGAGTCCTTATTAACGCACACCGCTGGCGCATTCCGCCTGAAAGCTGATCGGGCGTACTCCTGACAAACTCCTCAAGCCCATAGCGGCTTAGCAGCCCTCTCACATAAGAAAGATGTTCCTCATCGCACTTCCCCTGTATTTCCAGCCCCAGTGTTACATTGCCCCATATGGTGCGCCATGAAAAAAGCTGATCCTTCTGCGGCATATATCCTATTTCCTGCCCGGTGCCGATGACCAGCCTGTCGCCAAGATACACCCTGCCTTTTGTAGGCCTCTCCAGTCCGGCAATAACCGATAACAGAGTAGATTTCCCACATCCCGACGGCCCGACTATAGAGATAAACTCGCCTTCTTCAACACCAAGAGTTATATTATCAAGGGCCTCTACCTCACCATCAGGCGACTGGTATGTAAGGCTCAGCCCTTCAGTTCTGACAATCATGGAGCCTCCCTCCTTTTCTCTTCAGATCAATTAGCTCTCTGTTTTAGTCTATGTCGAAAAAGATGGAAGGTTACAAAAAAACCGGCCATATAAAAAAAGCTGCTTTCCTCAGCGGAAAGCAGCTTTGATAATTAATATGACTTTTAGAAGGATACCATTGTTTCTCTGGGGGGATCGGTATGCTCCATGGAGATGGGATAAAGCACGGGACCAACTCCGTCTACATAAAGGTCACTCTCGGTCTCGCCTACTTCAGCAACTATCTCGACCCAATCGCGTGTTCTGAAACGGGATGCGTTTTCCTTGGAGTCGCACATTACGGCATAGAATGCAACATCTTCTTCGCAGCAGACCATGGCATGACGACCAAGTCCGAAGCATCCTTCGGGCAGGCCGGGATCAAACGCTACCAATGCTTTGAACTTTACCTTTTTTCCGATATATCTGTCGAGATGATCCATACAGTCGACAAACCATATGCCGAAATCATCATCCGACACCTCGATAACATCTACATCGAGATCAAAAGGAGGTGTCGAGCCGTCGTCGTACTCCTCACTGTCGCCGTCAAAAAACTCGATGAACATCTGAGCCCTGCGGTTGACCAGCTTGAGATTGCGCTTACGCAGTGTTTGTGCAAGCTCAGAAGTTGCACGATTGAAAACGATCATATCGGCAGCCATCAACTTTTCCATGATAATGGCACCCATGTTCTTTACATAAAGCTCGAATGTTGTTGCATCTACGGTGACAACGATCTGATAGAGCGACCAGTTGGCAGGCATCTCCTGCTCAAGATCGGCCAGCGACCACATGCCGTTATGCTCGATAATGATCTGATCGGGTTTATGTTTGCGTTCAAGCTCGTTGAGCTTGAAAACATTTATATCTCCTTCATCGTCAAGGACTTCCACAACGACATTATTGGCCGCAAGAACCTTTTCATCATATTCCTCATCGCCCTCTTCGCAGACGATCAGGAGGGTCTTACAATCCTTTGTAAAGTCGCTCTGGATGGTTGTATTGATAAAATTGGTCTTACCCGAGTCAAGCAGACCCGAAAAGACATATACGGGTATTTCCATAGCTTACTTCCTATCAAACAGGGCCTTGAGTTCCTGCTCCTTGATCTTGGAGCCGATTACGCAGAGGCGGCCTGTATAATCAGCAGCACCTGTACGGACCTCTGCCTCGCCGGGTGTATAGTCAAAATGGAACCATGTGCCGTCTGCAGCGGGAACGATACCCTTGGCGCGGAGGACCATACCATACTTATTGCTGTCATCCAGCTCTTCAAGGATGCGGTTCAGTTCCTCTGCTGTGAAAGGAGAAGCTGTTTCGTATCCCCAGCTTGTGAATACCTCATCGGCATGATGATGGTGATGATCATG
>JAFOHJ010000246.1 GCA_017421885.1 Clostridia bacterium | reverse complement strand
CGTTCGCGCCGCCATGCCATTTTCCGGCGAAGAGCTGGACAAGGCCATTGCCGCATGGCAGGCAGACGACTGCCCCGCCGTGTCACACAGCGATGAATACAAGGCGAAGAACCGCGCGGCCTATCGCCTTGTGAACAAGGCGTTCCTGCCTTATCTCGAGGCCATAAAGGCCATCGAGAATATGCCGAAACCTGCTGTCGTGGCCATCGACGGCATGTGCGGAAGCGGCAAGTCGACCCTTGCCCGCGTGCTTAAAGAGATTTTTTCGGCGCAGGTCGTCAGGATGGACGATTTCTTCCTGCCCTTCGAGATGAAGACCCCCGAGCGCCTTTCGCAGCCGGGCGGCAATGTTCATTACGAGCGCTTTAACGAGGAGGTCGCCCCCAAGCTGGGCGAGGGTTTCGAGTACAGGCGCTTCGACTGTTCGGTGGGCAGGCTGAACGGCGCGGTATCGGTAAAGAAGGCCGATATCACCATCGTCGAGGGCTCCTACTGCCAGAGCCCCGATGTAAAGGCGTGTTATGACCTTAAGATATTTGTCGAGACCGATCCGCTCACCCAGATGGCGCGCATCGAGGCCCGCGACCCCGATATGGCCGATAATTTCAGAGAACGCTGGATACCTATGGAAGAGCATTATTTCAATTCTTTCGGCATTCACGATAAGGCTGATATCATAGTAAGAACATAAAACATCAGGCCTCCCCTATAAGGGAGGTCTGTTTTATTTCGGGCAGGACGATGCACAACCAATCGTTGAAATCTTTCGTTTGCTTTGCTAAACTGAAACCAAAGACAAACCGAAAGGAAGTAACACCATGGCTTATACAAAGATTATATGCGGCAAGCTCTATGACGGCATTCGGGATGCCCTTCAGGAGAATATGGAGATCCTCATAAACGGCAAATATATCGAAGCGGTCGGCAGAAATGTCGAGGCTCCCGAAGGCTGCGAGGTCATCGACCTTTCCCATCTGACTGTAACTCCCGGCATGATCGATGCCCATGTCCATGCCAGCTATTTCGACTGGCGCGAGATCGCAAACGACCCCATTTTCTATTCCGACGGCATGCGCTGCCTTGCCGCTGCCGAATGCGCACGAAAGGCGCTGGCAGGCGGCTTCACCACCATTCGTCACATCGGTTGGTTCCAGGAGGACTATTCCCTCGATGTCAAGCGCGCCATTGATGCAGGCTATATCGAAGGCGCACGCATGATCGCCGCGCCCCACTTCATCTGTGCGCCCGGCAGCCACGGCGACTCCACTCAGAAGATCGCCACCAACCCCCGTCTCTCCCGTTTCCTCGAAACACATTATCCCACCATGGGCAGCGGCGCCGAGTTCTTCCGCGATGCCGTCCGCCATGAGGTAAAGATAGGCGCCGACTTCATCAAGATCATGGCCACCGGAGGCTTCTTTACTCCCAACGACTCGCCCGAAGACAAGCAGCTGTCCGACGACGAGCTTCGGGCCATCATCGACACGGCACATTCGCTCCACACCACCGTTACCGCCCATGCCTATACAACCGAGCTGGTCACCACCCTTGCCAATATGGGTATCGACGGCATCGAGCATGCATCCCTCATCGACGAGCCCACGGCCCGCCTGCTTGAGGAGAAGGATGTATATGTAGTTCCCACCTTCTGCCCCTACGACGAGATCGTCCTGCTGGACGAGGAGAAGCTGGCGCAGAAGTCGCCCGAGTTCCAGCGCAAGCTGCGTTACTACAGGGACAACCTTGTGCGCAGCCGCGAGATCCTTAAGAACAGCAAGATCCGCCTCGGCTACGGCACTGACCTTGTAGTAGGTTATCAGAACTACGAGTGTGGCCGCGAGTATTCGGCATGGCTCCGCAACGGTATGGATCCTTTCCGCACCCTTAAGGCGGCTACCGCTGTTAATGCCGAGATCCTCGGCCTCAGCGATGTCCTCGGCACCATCGAGCCGGGCAAGCTGGCCGATATTGCCGCATGGCCCCGCGACCTGCTCCATGACGACAAGGCGCTGCTCGACTGTGCCTTTGTTATGAAGGAAGGCAGGCAGTCGGCTGTTCATTCGATCATCAGCGATTACGAAGAATAATATCAAAAAAAGCTTCACCACCCGGTGAAGCTTTTTCTTTTATTCGGCTGCCTTGAAGTTATAGAGAGGTCTGATGACCGCCTCTATATCAACCGTGGGCACCACATTGGCCATGATCTCGGCCATATCCTTGTATGCCATGGGGCATTCGTCAAGAGTGTCGGCGTTGGCGGTGGTGGTGTAAATACCCTCCATCTCGCTGCGGAAGCTCTCAACCGAGAAGCGGCGCTTGGCCTCGGCACGGCTGAAAAGTCGTCCGGCGCCGTGAGGTGCCGAAAAGTTCCAGTCGGGGTTGCCCTTGCCGCGGCAGATGAGGCTGCCGTCACGCATATTGATGGGGATCAGCAGGCGTTCGCCCTCCTTGGCCGACACCGAACCCTTTCTCAGGATGTTCGATTCGAGGTCGATGTAGTTGTGCACAGTCTCGAAATGCTCGAAGTCATCGAGCTTCAGGCCGAAAAGGCCGTCAAGGATAACGTCGGCGATCATGCGGCGGTTGTCGCGGGCATAGGCCTGGCAGATAGCCATATCGTGGAGATACATCTCTCTGCCTTCGCCGGTCAGATAGCACAGATCACGGGGGACAGAGGGCTGAGCGCTTTCCAGTTCTCTTCTGAGCGAGGCGACTGCCTTCTGGATCTCGCGCTCGCGGCCCTCGGCCTTGAGCTGTGCGATAAGCTCGTTTACCTTCTGGGGGATGTCGGCCTTGCCGCTGAGGGTGTCTATCGCCATGTTCTGATAGAACTTAGCCGTCTGAACGCCGAGGTTGCGGCTGCCGGTGTGGATGACAAGATAGCGGTTTCCGCTGTCGTCCTCGTCCACTTCGATAAAGTGGTTGCCGCCTCCCAGGGTGCCGAGGCTGCGCTCGATCCAGTCGAGGTGAGGGATCAGAGCCTCATAGCAGTGTATCTCCTTGAGTGCGGGATAGCCGGAAATGGCGTTCTCGCGGGCGGTCATGCCCGAGGGCACGCGCTCTTTGATAACGCTGTCGAGCCTTGCAAAGTCAACATCGCGTCTGCCCAGCTCAATAGTCAGCATGCCGCAGCCGATGTCGACGCCAACGAGGTTGGGAACCACCATGTCGCCCAGGTCGGCTGTGAAGCCGATGACGCAGCCTGCGCCGGCATGGACGTCGGGCATGATCCTGATCGAGTGACCCTCGGCAAAGGGCTGGTCGCACAGTGTGCGGAGCTGGATCTCGGCCTGTTCTTCTATTGTATCTGTATAAACTTTAGCTTCTGCAAATCTTCCCTTGATGATCTTCATATTTCTGTTCTCCTTTTCGCTTTGTTTCCTATGGCCTTATGATACCACCGCTAAGAGGATATATAAAGCACGCGGTGTAGCTTTGAAGTCGGAAAATGCCCCGGGGGATCTTCCCCGGGGCAGATGGTTTTTTAATAATCAACGGGTCTCATGGGGCATCTCATGGGTGTGTTCTTGCTGGGCGGAACGATGAATCCCAGCTTCTCATAAAGGTGCTTTGCCTGGGGCGCTGCCTGCAGGTCGACATAGGAGAGGTCGAGGGTCGCGGCATAGTCCATCAGCATGTGCATAAGCCCCTCGGCATAACCCTTGCGGCGATGGTCGGGCCATGTGAACACATTGAGGACGGTGGCTGTGCGGCCGTTGGGATGCCAGCGGTTGGCCGGCTGCTCGATCACATGTAGCAGGGCGCTGCACACGGCCTCACTGCCCACAAACCCCATAAATCCGAAGATGCAGTCGCCAAGGTTCTTTTTAAGGAAATCCACGCGCTGCTCACGGATAGAGGCTTCTTCCTCTTGGGTCATCTGGGGGTATTTCTCGCGCATGAAATACATGGCCATGTCGCATAGGCTTTCGATATCGTCCTTTTCAGCCATACGGTAGGAAACATCGGCGCCCACAAGGGAAACGAAGTCCGAAAGCTTTGTTATGCGGTGGTCGCAGCCGACGGTGTCTTCTTTAAGGCCGGTAGGCTCGAACCAGCAGGTGGCAATGCCGGCATTTTTGCCGCCCTTCATGTCAGACGAGAGGCTGTCGCCCAGAATGACGGTGCCCGGGCGCTTATCCTCGCCGATAGCGGCGAAAACAGCATCGAAGAAGCGGCTGTCGGGCTTCTGGAAGCCGATCTCCTGAGATGCGAAGATGCCCCTGAAGTTGCCCTCCAATCCCGAGGCTCTGATTCGCTGGGCCTGGGTGTCGACAAAGCCGTTTGTGACTACATAGAGCTCGGCCTTCTCGTTCAGCAGGCGGCAGAGGGGCAGCGCGCCGTCGATAAGCACTGCGCTTCTCGAAAGGCCTTCGCGGAAGAGGCGGTTG
>JAFOHJ010000245.1 GCA_017421885.1 Clostridia bacterium | reverse complement strand
GACACCGACGTTATCGTCAAGGCACCCGCAAGGCTGCTGGTATCGGGCATGGGTGACGCACTGGCCACATATTTCGAGGCAAGAGCCTGCGAAGCATCGGGCGCCAACTCCTGTGCAGGCGGCCTGCCCACAGTAGCGGCAATGTCGCTGGCTAAGAAGTGCTATGAAACACTTATCGCCGAGGGCGAGCTGGCTAAGCTGGCAGCCGAGGCTCATGTCTGCACAAAGGCAGTCGAGAACGTAGTCGAGGCAAACACCCTGCTCTCTGGCATCGGCTTTGAGTCGGGCGGTCTTGCAGGCGCTCACGCCGTACACAACGGTCTGACAGTCCTTCCCCAGTGCCACCATATGTATCACGGCGAGAAGGTCGCTTTTGGTACACTGGTTCAGCTGGTTCTCGAGAACTCTCCCGAAGAGGAGCTGTATGAAGTGCTTGATTTCTGCGTAAGAGTAGGCCTGCCTGTAACACTGGGCGAGCTGGGTATCACCGAGATCAAGGAAGAAGAGATCATGGCAGTTGCAGAGGCAACAGCTGTTGATACAGTCGTAAATATGCCCTTTGCTGTCACAGCCAAGGACATTTATGCGGCTATTCTGGCAGCCGACGCCATTGGCAGAACAGTTCTGTAATATTTTACCTTTATATCAAGGCCCCCGGTCATCCGGGGGCCTTTTGTTATGTGGTGAGCCTGCCTTCCTTGCCTAAAGGGAGGGGGACCGTCGCAAGACGGTGGAGGGATACTGCAGCGAGCTTATCTTATACCCCAGTCAAAACCTCAGGTTTTGACAGCCCCCTTTAGGCAAGGGGGCCATGTAGGGGCGATTTCCAAGCCCTCTTTTGAAAGAGGGTGGCAGGCGAAGCCTGACGGGTGGTTGGCTCTGCCTTCCCCTTGATGGGGAAGGGGGACCACCGTACGGTGGTGGATGAGGTGAACTGCGTCCGGCTACTTGTAGAGCGCTTCGCGACCCCTCATCAGTCGGCACAAGGCCGACAGCTTCCCCACGGAGGGGGAAGCCAAAACCCTCTTCTGTCAGCGGCCATGTAGGGGCGAGCATTGCTCGCCCGGAAATCCCTAATTGTTAATAAAAATTAAAATATCCCCTGCCGCTATTTACATAAAACGATTTATCATGGTAAAATAAAAGAAAAACACACGGAGGTGCCCGACATGAAAAAATACATTGCCCTGTGCCTTACGCTTGTGATGCTTATCTCCTGTTTTGCCGCCTGCGGCGAGGAAAAGGCTCCCGACGGCGTCATGATCCGCTATTGGAACCTCGACCCTCTGCGCGTACATAATTATAACGACTACTTCGAGAGCTATGACATCCGCATCGAGGACAGCGACACCGAGGATAAGTTCTATTTTTTGAATGCCGACGGCAAGGAAGAGCATAGGTTTACCCTTGAAAATATGGGATTTTTGTTTGCCAGACATTTTGACGGCAGAGTTGTTACGGGCGAAGAAACAAAAACCGTCCGTGACGAGAAAAACAGAATGAGCAGCGAGTCCCGCATATTCAGGCTTGATCTCGAGACCGGCGAATGCACCTTCCCCGAAGGGTTCGACACGGCACAGAGCCACGAGATCACCTGTCAGGGCGATATCCTGCTTATAAAGGCCCATGTGGACGACCGCATGAAGCTTATAAAATATGACCTTGATTCGGGCAATGTGACCGAAATGGCCGATTATGATTTTAAGGTATCTAACAGAAATATAAGCCACCTGACATTGGTGGACGATACGCTGTTCTATACAATTTCCAACCAGTATCTGTGGCGTGTGGCGCCCGATGAAAACGGAGTATACGGCGAGCCGCAGAGCATAAAGGAGATCGGGCGCGATGTGAAGGATATCATCCTGCACGACGGCGGGCTCCTTGCCGTGGCGGTATACAGGGTCGACACCACCAAAAATGAGGGCCTTTCCTTCTGGAAGGTGGGAAAAGACGGCTCGGCAGTTCAGGCGGCTCTTATCGAGGAACTCGACCATCCCGGAACATGGTATAACATCGAGCTTGACGGCGGCGATATAGTCTGTACAACCAGCAACTGCTGCAGCGAAGAACACCATGAATACAGAGTCAGCATAGGTTAGCCTTCGGCCCCCGGTCATCCGGGGGCCTTTTTTTGCCTTCCCCATCGAGGGGAAGTACGCATGCAAGGCTCCTTTTGAAAGGAGCTGGCGCCCGTAGGGCGACTGAGGTTTGGCAATGCCGTTCTGACGGATACTTTTGTGCTGCCGTAAGACTGCAGGCCAAACACCCGTCAGGCTACGCCTGCCACCCTCTTTCAAAAGAGGGCTAAGAGAACGCTTGGTTCTTACTGTCAGCGGCCATGTAGGGGCGAGCATTGCTCGCCCGCAAATCCCTGCCCTTGCCTTTATTTTAAATTGATACTATAAT
>JAFOHJ010000244.1 GCA_017421885.1 Clostridia bacterium | reverse complement strand
GGGGCGGCCTCCGATGTCTTCGGATATCGAGAGGAAATAGTTGTAATAAAGAGTCTCTATGCGGTTATGATAAGCCTCGAGGGTAGCCTTTGCACCCATCAGTGCCTTTGCGGTGCTTTCGGCTGCTTCGGGCAGCTCGTGGGACCACTCTATCCCCAGCGACTGCTGAGCCGACATGAGGTAGAGGGTGCGGTTCTCCAGCTCGGCCTCGGCATCGGCTCCGGCCTTGAAATAGATCCTGAACATGCCGCGAACATCCTTCGTACCGGTGATGACGATATGCTTAAGCTCACCGGTAGAACGGCAGTGGCATCCGTCGCAGGCATTGATATCGAAGCCTACGATCTCAACAAAGCGGATCATATCATGGGGGGTTATCTTGCCGCGGTATTTTACCTTCTGTGCCTCTTCGGGTGTGATATAGTAGGTTCTGACAGGGTAATCTGCGGCAATTACCTCTCGTGCGCGAATTTCAAGGTCACGCAGCTCCTGAGGAGTCATTTTGCGGGGCAGCTCGATATGTCCGTAGCCGTCTTCCATATGGGCGCTGACCGTGTCGTTGTCAAACTCATATGTCATGATGGCCGAAAGGATATGCTGAGCCAGATGGTGGCACATATTGGCACGGCGGTTCTTCATATTGATCTCAAGCGAAACCTCTGTGCCGGCTTCGATGGGCTGTTCGACGATATGGAGGATCTCACCGCCTTCATCATAGGCATCGAGGACATTCATGCCGTTTATAGTGCCGCCTTCGCAGGGCTGTCCCCCGCCGCGGGGATAGAAGATGGTGCGGTCAAGAATAAGGGAATAGCCTTCCTTGATCTTTTCGCAGGACTCGACTTTAGCGGTGATCTTATCCAGATAGGGGTCGTTGTCAAAGAGTCTTTTTTCAAGTTTGCTCATAGAATACCTCTTTTATTAAAGGAGTTTTGTACCGTTGATCTCAAGGCTGAAACGCGTGCCGAGGTATTCGGCAGCCTTTCGGCACATCATCATACGGGAAAGGAAGATCTCGAAATAGTCCATAACGGCGCAGATCTCGGTGTCGATGGTCAGCGACAGTTTTATGAGCTTATCTTCGAGGGAAACATCAAGCTCGGAAGCAGTGACGGCATAATTTACGCGGTCGTGTATATCGATATTGATGTCGGCCTTGTCACGTACGCGCGAGCGGCGAACATCGCTTTTGTCGGCGATTATCAGTGCGGCCGAAATAGGGTGGACGGGTGCGCCCGAGCCTTCGTCGTGATGTCCGATAGCAGTGACGATAAGGGCGACCTCAGCGGGATCCATGCCCATCTGATTGAGCAGCGAGAAGGCCAGAATACCGCCAGACTGGGCATGTTCGTGTCGGTTGATGCTGTTTCCGATATCGTGGATATATCCTGAGATGGCTGCAAGCTCGCAGGTGCGCTCGTCATATCCGAGGCATCTGAGAATATGTGAAGCCACCGACGAAGCAATGCCAGCGTGGGCATAGCCGTGTTCGGTGTAGGCCATTGCATCGAGAACACTGTCGCCAGCTTCGATATATGTCTTTATTGCCTGATTGTGTTTGATGTCCTGAATAGTTATCATATTACCTCCATATGAATGGGTCATTGCTGTGTTATTTTATAAGGTATATATTATATAATTAAATATCAGCACTTACACTCATAGTTTAACATTTAAACACTGCTATTGCAAATCGGTGCATGTGTACAATGTTACCAAAAAAATTGCAACATTTCTGTGAATGCTATTGACTTTAAGGGAAAATGTGATAGTATGTAGTTAGCACTCGGGGACTTAGAGTGCTAAGAAATCGAAGAAAGGGTGATCGGATGCTGCCGAGCAGAAAACAGATGATCTTAAAGGCCATCATCGAGAATTACATCGATTCGGCCGAACCGGTCGGTTCAAAGGCCCTTATGGGCAGCTTTGACAAGCCTCTTTCTTCGGCCACTATCCGAAATGAGATGAGCGAGCTTGAGGAAATGGGCCTGTTGGAAAAGCAGCATGTTTCTTCGGGAAGGATTCCGTCCAGTATGGCATACAGGCTGTATGTCGATCAACTCATGGACCAGTACCGGATGGCAGCTCTCGAGCTTGAGGGCATGAGACGCGAGATGGAACGAAAGATGAACGAGATGGACAGCATGTTGCTGACGGCATCGCGCATCGTTTCCAAGTTTACCAATCACACGGCTATTGCAGTCTCCAGAGGGAGCTTTGGTGAAGAGGCAAAGAAGGTCGAGCTCATTCCCATGGATCAGTCGGGAATGCAGTATGCATTGGTGCTCATATGCGACAACAGCGTCAGAAATAAGATCCTGC
>JAFOHJ010000243.1 GCA_017421885.1 Clostridia bacterium | reverse complement strand
TTTGCTTAAGGCAAAGGAAATGGGCATCAAGATCAGGGACTGCAATAATTTCGAGACTCTCGAGGGTATGGGCATTGCTGCAGACCTGGATGGCAAGCGCTATTTCGGCGGTAACCGCAGGCTTATGGAAAGCATTGGCGCCGATGTAAAGCCTTTTGAAGTTAAGGCAGCCGAGTTGGCAGGCGAGGGAAAGACACCTCTTTATTTTGCTGAGAAGGGCAAGGTAATGGGTATTATTGCCGCGGCCGATGTCGTTAAGCCCACATCTCGTATGGCTATTGACCGTATGAAGGAGCTTGGCCTTGAGGTGGTCATGCTGACCGGTGATAACCGTGTTACAGCCGAGGCCATCGGCCGTCAGCTGGGCATTACCCGTGCCATTGCCGAGGTCCTTCCCGGTGATAAGGAGAAGGAGATCCGATCCCTTCAGGAGCAGGGCAAGAAGGTAGCCATGGTTGGTGATGGCATCAATGACGCTCCTGCCCTTGTTCGTGCCGATGTCGGTATCGCCATTGGTGCTGGCACCGATATCGCTATCGAGAGCGCCGATGTCGTTTTGATGAAGAGTGATCTTCTGGATGCTGTAACAGCTTACAGGCTCAGCCGTTCGGTAATCACAAATATCAAGCAGAACCTCTTCTGGGCTTTCTTCTACAACTCGGTTGGCATTCCTCTGGCAGCCGGCCTGCTGTGGGGTCCCTTTGGCATCAAGCTGAGCCCCATGATCGGTGCCGCAGCTATGAGCCTCTCGTCAGTATGCGTTGTTTCCAATGCTCTGAGGCTCAATTTCTTCAAGCCCGAAGTGAAGCCGGTTATTGAAGAAGGTGAGGCAACCGAAATAACTCAGGTAACAGAAATTACTGATAATACAAATGATGAAGGAGAAAAAACAATGACAAAGACAATGAAGATCGAAGGCATGATGTGTCCTCACTGCAGCGGCCGCGTAGAAAAGGCCCTCAATGCTCTTGAGGGTGTAGAGGCCAAGGTTAATCTTGAAGCAGGCACAGCTGAGGTCACACTGACAGCTGATGTATCCGACGAAGTTCTGACAAAGGCAGTCGTCGAGGCCGGCTACGAAGTTACATCTATCGCGTGAGAGCCGATAAAGCAAAGGTCCTGAGGCTGCTTAAAACAGCCTCGGGCCAGATCGACGGAGTTATCAAGATGATCGATGAAGACCGCTACTGTCTTGATATATCGAGTCAGATCATGGCGGCTCAGAGCGTGCTCAAGCGCGCAAACCGCGAGATCATCTCGGCCCATGTCAGCGGCTGTGTCCGCGAGGCATCAAGCGATGTCGAGAGGGAAGAAAAGATCGACGAGATCCTTATGCTTCTTGAAAAGCTTATGTGAAAACCGCCCGGAGAGAATATCCTCTTCGGGCATTTTTAATGCACATTTTAATGCGCTTATAGAAAAAAACTATAAGTGTAAAAAGGGTATCTGAAAACACTATTTGCGTTATTTATGGGGGTATTCTAAAATTAAAGGGATGGAAATTAACCCCCTAATATATTAAGGAGAGTGTTTTAATATGGAACTCGTTAAAGAACTTCCCGCTATTTTTGAAGAGTTTTCCGAACAGCGCAAGAACTCTTTCATTCCCATGTATGAACTGAAGCAGAAGGGCGTTCCCGTTGTCGGCGGCTTCTGCACATATCTCCCCAAGGAGATCCCCATGGCCATGGGTGCCGTAATGGTCGGCCTCTGCTCCAAGACCGGCGAGACAATTCCCGATGCCGAGCAGGATCTGCCCCGTAACCTCTGCCCCCTCATCAAGTCGAGCTATGGCTTTGCCAAGACCGACAAGTGCCCCTTCTTCTACTTCTCCGATCTGATCGTCGGCGAGACAACATGCGACGGCAAGAAGAAGATGTATGAGATGCTGGCTGAGTTCAAGAATGTTCATGTCCTCGAGCTCCCCAATAAGAAGAGCGAGATGGGCACACAGCTCTTCAAGGAAGAGATCAAGCGCTTCAAGTGCGTTCTCGAAGAGAAGTTTGATACAACAATCACAGAAGAAGATATCCGCAAGTCTATCCATATCGTAAACGAGCAGCGCAAGGCTCTTAAGGAGTTCTATGGCCTGCAGAAGATGGATCCCCCTCCCATGGGCGGTATGGAAATGCACAAGGTCCTCGACGGTGTTCAGTTCCGTTTCGACATGCCTAAGGCAACAGCTGATGTAAGAGCTCTTACACAGAAGATCAAGGACGAATATGATCCCAAGAAGTATGAAGGCCGCAAGCGCATCCTGCTCACAGGTTCGCCCATCGGATGTTCCACAGCCAAGGTCGTTGGCGCTATCGAAGAAAACGGCGGCGTAGTTGTATGCTATGAGAACTGCGGCGGTGCAAGATCGGTAGACGAGCTGGTCGACGAGACAAATCCCGATGTATACGAGGCACTGGCAAAGAGATATATCAATATCCCCTGCTCCTGCATGTCGCCCAACCCCGGCCGTCTCGATCTGTTTGACCGTCTGCTCGAAGAGTACAAGATCGACGGCGTTATCGAGGTCGTTCTGCAGGCTTGCCATACATTCAACGTCGAGTCCTACAAGATCAAGAAGCACGTTACAGAAAAGCACAACATCCCCTATATGTACATGGAAACAGACTACTCGTCCACAGACGCAGGCCAGGTCAACACACGTGTTGCCGCCTTCATCGAGATGCTCTAAGCCATGGCAAAGCTGAGTTTAGGTATTGACTGCGGTTCGACGACAGTTAAAGGCGCCCTCTATGACGGTGAGGCGATCATTGAAACAATGATCGTTCCCACAGGTGCCCGTCCTGCCCAGAGAATGAAGGAAATATACGACAAGCTCTACAGCGAAGATGTAGGCTATATCGTAACAACAGGCTACGGCCGCGAGCTGCTGCCTGAGGCAAACAAGAAGGTCACAGAGATCACCTGCCATGCCAGAGGTGCATATTTCCTGGGCGGCGGTGTTTCCGGACTTGTCGATATCGGCGGTCAGGACAGTAAGGCTGTTCTGCTCGACGGCAAGGGTAATGTTCAGGACTTTCTGATGAATGATAAGTGCGCTGCCGGTACAGGCCGTTTTGTAGAAATGATGTGCCGTATTCTCGAATGCGACCGCGACGAGCTTGATAACTTCGAGCAGAAGGAGCAGATCGAGATCACCAGCATGTGCACGGTTTTTGCCGAAAGCGAGATCATCAGTATGCTGGCAAACGGCGCAGAGCGCGGCGACATCGCCCTTGGCGTTATCCGTTCGATCTGCCGTCGTACAGCGATCTTTGCAAGCAAGCTGCCTATGAACGGTAAGGTCTTCTTCAGCGGTGGTCTGGCAAGATACGAGAGCTTCCGCTCGCGTCTTGAAGAAGCGCTGGGCAAGCCCATCGTAACTCATCCCCAGAGCCAGCTCTGCGGAGCTATCGGCGCAGCTGTTATCGGCTATGACTTTATGAAGAGAGCCGAAAAGAAGTAAATTAAATAGTTTGCGTTAAAAAGGATGACCCTTGGCGGTCATCCTTTTTTGTTATATTGGTCTGTGGTCCGGCATAATTGTAATAAAACGTTAAACTTTATCTGACGGTAGTTGACCTTTTGTGTTTTGGTTGTAAAATATATAATTATAAGAAAAATGATTAAAGGAGAATGACTGATGGCTCAGATCACAGATCCGCAGCTTTCCAAGGATGCGGCTGCAAATGCCAAACTCGACAGAATGGTGGCAGGCGAGAAGAAAAAGAAGAACAGACGCATTATTGCAGGAGTGCTTGCGGCCGCAGCGCTGCTGTTTTGGTTCGGTTTGCGCCCCATGATTATTGAGGGGGCAAATAAAGACAGCGGATACCGTAACTATGCCGCGGAGAGACGCGACATCACCGTCACGGTAGGCGGCAGCGGTGCGCTCCAGCCTGCGGATTCGTATAATATCATCGGTCTGGTTCAGGGCGATATACTTACGGCCGACTTTGAAGAAGGTGACTATGTAAACAAGGATGATCTTCTGTTCAGTATCGACAGCTCCGATGCCGAAAGGTCCATCGAGCAGGCCGAGATCGCGCTCAGGAATGCCGGATTGTCCTACGACAGCGTTGTTGATGCTGTTGACGGCCTCGAACCCAAGGCTTCGGCATCCGGCAGGATCATGAAGCTCTATGTAAAGAAGGGCGATGAGGTCACTGCAGGCGCGATGCTTGCCGAGATCCGCGATATAGATAATATGGAGCTCACTGTGCCTTTTCATCAGCTCGATGCCTCTGGGCTTTCGGCAGGAATGGCGGCTCAGGTCACCATGACCGACAGCGGCGAGCTTGTTCAGGGCATTGTCAGCAGAGTTTCAGGTGCTGTCAAGGCCGGCATCGGCGGCATTCTCACCTGTGATGTTGAAATATTGGTATCCAATCCCGGCGGAATCGCCGATGGCGCACAGGCAACTGCAGTTGTAAACGGCGTCTCCTGTGCATCTTCGGGTATCTTCGCTTCCAGGGGAAGCTCGATGGTGATGGCAGGCACAAATGGCACAGTTACCTCGGTATATGTATCGGAGGGAGATCGTGTTTCGCGCGATCAGGCGCTTATGGCGATCGACAGCGATGCCGCTCAGCGCCAGCTCGAACAGGCTCAGCTTGGTGTGCGTTCTTCCGAGCTCTCGCTGGAAAATGCCCGCAATATCCTCGAAAACTACACTATAAAGGCTCCTATATCGGGCACAGTAGTCGTAAAGAACTACAAGGCAGGCGATACTCTCGACAGCACATCGGCGGTGGCGCCTATGGCAGTCATATATGATATGTCCTATCTCACACTTACACTTAATGTCGATGAGCTCTATATCCGTGATGTCGAGATCGGACAGAAGGTATACATAGAGGCCGATGCCGTTGATGGAGAGACCTTCACCGGATATATTGACCGAATTGGTATCAACGGCACAGTGGCGTCCGGTGTTACCACTTATCCCGTGCGTGTCATCATCGAAGAATACGGCGAGCTTCTGCCCGGCATGAATGTAACGGCCGATATCGTTATTGAAGAGGCTATTGATGTTCTCACAGTTCCCATCAGTGCCGTAAATCGCGGCAATACAGTCTTTGTAGTCGATCCTGAGAGCAAGGGCGATGAGAAGAACAATGTTCCCGAAGGCTACCGCAGCGCAGAGGTTGAAGTAGGCCGTTCGGATGAAGACTATATCGAGATCATCAGCGGCATCAGCGAGGGCGAAGAGGTAGGCGTAAGCACGGCCACTACATCGCTGTTTGAAACGATGATCAACAACAGTCCTATGGTCCAGGCCTCCAGAGATGACTAAGGTGGAGTCTATGATCGAACTAAGGGATATATATAAGCTTTACCACATGGGCGACAGTGTGGTGCGTGCCCTCGACGGGGTAAGCATTAAGATTGAAGAAGGCGAGTTTGTCGCCATCGTCGGTCAGTCGGGTTCGGGCAAGTCTACCTGCATGAACATAATCGGCTGCCTCGATGTCCCCACATCGGGAACCTATACACTTAACGGCATAGATGTTTCCACCATGGACGACGATATGCAGGCATCCATCAGAAACCGCTTTATAGGCTTTATCTTTCAGCAGTATAACCTCATCCCCAAACTCAATGTTGTGGAGAATGTTGAGCTTCCTCTGCTATACTCGGGCATGAGCGCATCAGAGCGCCGAGAGGCCGCCATGAAGGCTCTTGAAAGGGTAGGCCTGACCGATAAGGCCAAGAACCGACCCAATCAGCTTTCGGGCGGACAGCAGCAGAGAGTATCCATTGCCCGTGCGCTGGCAGGCGACCCCTCGGTAATACTGGCCGACGAGCCTACCGGCGCCCTGGACTCAAGAACGGGACGCGAGGTGCTGGCATTTCTGCAGGAGCTTAACCGCGACGGCAGAACCATAGTCCTTATTACCCACGATAATTCGATAGCCGTCAAGGCAAAGCGCATCATAAGGCTTTCCGACGGTAAGATCGTTTACGACGGTTCGTCCGATGATCCTCAGGCCGTTGTCATACCCAGAGAGGAGGAATGACATGGATTTCAGACAGTCATTTATCCTTGCGATCAAGTCCCTTGCCACCAGTAAGGCGAGGGCGGCTCTTACCATGTTGGGCATCATCATCGGCGTAGCCGCGGTAATTATCATCATCAGCCTCGGCGACGGTCTTACTGCTATGGTAAACGAAAGCTTCGAGAGCATGGGCACAAACCTGCTTATGGTGTCTATCATGGGCAGGGGAACCACCGATGGCGTCAGCGAAGAAGAGATGTTTCAGCTGGCTATGGACAACCGCGACAGTATTGCAGCGGTCAGCCCCGTGGTTTCCTGCATGACACGCATAAAAATAGGCGGCGAGACCCTCAGTTCCACTTCGGTGTCGGGAGTATCGGAAGAGTTTGCCGATATCAAGAGCTTCGAGCTCACTTCGGGACGCTTCCTGCAGTATGCCGATGTTCTGAAGATGGGCAAGGTATGCGTTATCGGTTCTTATGTAAATGATGAATATTTTTCGGGCGATGGTCTCGGAAATATTATCCGCATAGGCGGCGACAACTACACAGTCATAGGCACTCTGGAGGAAAAGGCCGGATACGGCAAGGGTTCGGATGACGATTACATCTACATACCCTATACCAATGCCCAGCGCCTCAGCCGCAATGCCAGAACTAATATGTATTATTTCAGCGCAGCCACATCCGAGTCTACCGATGCGGCTCAGTGGCTCATCGAGGATAAGCTGCAGAAGGTATACGGCGATTCTGATGCATACATCATCATCAGCATGGCTGAAATGCTGGGAGTCATGTCGACGGTTCAGGACACGATGCTCAGTGTACTGGTTGCTATTGCCGGTATTTCGCTGCTGGTAGGAGGCATCGGCATTATGAACATTATGCTGGTGTCGGTCACCGAGCGAACCCGCGAGATCGGCATACGAAAATCGCTGGGTGCCAAGCGCAAGGATATACGCAATCAGTTCATCATCGAGGCCGGCACTACTTCGGCGGTCGGCGGTGTTATCGGCATAGTTGTGGGCGTAAGCCTTGCCAGCGTTGTCGGTAATGCCTTCGGCATCGTTGCGATACCTTCGCTCGCGGCAATCAGCGTATCTTTTGGTGTTTCGGTCGCTGTAGGCA
The DNA here is from genome assembly GCA_017421885.1 of Clostridia bacterium. The sequence goes on along the minus strand of JAFOHJ010000243.1, from coordinate 764 downwards.
TCATATTTGGCTATCTGCCTGCCAACAAGGCAGCTAAGCTCAACCCCATCGACGCTCTGCGTTATGAATAAGGGAGGAAATAAAATGAAGAAGATAACAGCATGGGCTCTTGCCCTCTGTATGATATTCCCGCTTCTTGCAGGGAACGCAAGTGCTGCCGCTTCTCTCGAGGGCGAGGTGCTGCCGGTTCTGGCCGTCATGGGTGTAATGAATGGCGATGAAAAGGGCAACCTCGACCTTGCAAGAGGAGTTACACGCGCCGAGTTCGTCAAGATGGCGGTTTCGGCATCGCCCTTTAAGGCTCAGGGTAAGGCAGTTTCGGCTGTCTCGCCCTATCCCGATGTAAAGGCGGGAGCATGGCATTCGGGTTACATCACCGTATCCCGTAACATGGGCTATATCTCGGGTTATCTCGATGGAACCTTCCGCCCCGATAACTATGTCACTCTTGAAGAAGCCGTTTCGGTCATGCTCAAGGCCATGGGATATTCGGGCACCGACTTTGCAGCAGGTTATCCCACGGCACATATGACACTCTATCATTCCCTCGGCCTTGACGAAGGTATGACAGCAGTACAGGGCGATAGGCTCACAAGGCGCGACTGTGCGATCCTCGTATATAACTGCCTTAATGCTAAGGCCAAGTCGGGCTACACATACGCAAACCAGCTGGGTTATGCCGTTGATGCCAACGGAAAGATCGATTATGCATCTCTTGCCCTCGCTTCGGCAAAGGGCCCCGTCATCAATAACGGCGGCAGCCT
>JAFOHJ010000242.1 GCA_017421885.1 Clostridia bacterium | reverse complement strand
GTATACCGATAAATCCGCTTGCAAGATCAAAAAGGACGCTTGTGCCAAGGGGAGTTTTATCGCCCTCGTGAAGTTTTGTGACAATATCGATAGCCGCCTTGCCGTAATTGCAGAAGGCCGAGGTGAGAGAAGCGGAAAGGTCGCTTTCAACATCATAGGTAGCCGTGGCAAATATGTCGGCATCGGTGCCCACAGCCCAAATATCGTCGCCTGCCTGGCGTCTCATCCTTGCTTCGGCCAGAGCGCCGAGGCCGGTGGGCTCGGAACATACCAGCAGGGTGTCGACTCCGTTCTCGAAAAGTTTGGAGGCTTCGAACTGTCCCTTGGGATAGGCGACTGTTTCGCCGACAAATACGAAGTTTTCGGCCGAGACAGAGGCAGAGGGGTCGGCACCGGTGATTCCATCCATAAAGGAATGGATAAGCTCGTTCTCGGATGCCGAATCAAGGGAGAAGACTCCGCCGTAGGTACGACCGGGATGTTCGGAAGCGGAGGCGAAGCCGGCCAGATAACCGGTCTGACTGTTGTCGAAGCGGAGCACGATGCCATTTTTGGGAACGGTCTCAACATCGCTCTCGATGCCGATGAACCATGTGTTGGGATAGCTTTCGCAGGCTTTGAGAAAGGCCTCGCTCATGATAACGCCGGGCAGGATGATGATCTCATATCCGTTCTTGACCAGTGTATCGACACCCATAAGGTATTCATCGGTATTGAAGGAATTGGGACGGTAGAAGTTGACCTCAATCTGGTTCTCCTCTTCATATTCAAGAAGAGCGCGCCATACCGAATGGTTGAGGTGTTCGTCGCTGACGGCATTGCCGTCGGTGACCATGGCGATCTTGCGGCCTTCCGGCTCGCCCGAGCAGCCGGCCATAAGGCCAAGCATCATAAAGAGGGAGAGCAAGAGGGAAATAAATTTCTTTTGCATGGGGTTTCCTCCTGTGGGATCATTCGATGTCGACCGAAGCGGTTTCGGTGACGACCGAGATAAAGGTCTGGCCGCGGGCAACCGAGAGCTCGCTGCCGTTTGCGTCATAGAAGGTGATGGGGGCGTTATAGGCATCCTTCTGCCATGTGATGGGGACATATTTGCCGCCGCAGAAGTAATAGCCTTCGCCGGTGCCGGTGGTGTCGACTTCGACCAGCTTGAGGTCGCCGCCGAGGTCGCGCATAGGCATACGCAGAACGAAGAGGTTCTTTACCTCGATCTGCTTATCAAGCCACGCATCCATGTGAGGGTCGTCATACTGATAGCGGAGATATGTATCGTTTTCGGCATTGTATTCAAACCAGGGCATATTGCGGCTGGAGAAGGTCACGGTGACCTTGCTCATGGGCGTGCCTTCGCTTGCCGAGTTCTTTGTGAGAGACTCGCTGAAATTGAAGGCCGAGGGCTGGGTCTCCTGCGAGAGATCCTTGTTAAGGGAAGCGAGAGCCGCCTCGACATCTCCGCCGGTGGTGTAGACCGAGTGTTCATAGCCTATGTTTTTCTTGCGGTCGGGGTCGCGGTGATAAAGGCTGCCCTCCCATCCTCCACGGATGCCGTCGAGGGCGATCAGGTCGCCTCTTGCCTTGATGGCATCATAGGCGGGGACACTGCCGCCGAAGTGCATATAAACTGCGCCGTAG
>JAFOHJ010000241.1 GCA_017421885.1 Clostridia bacterium | reverse complement strand
ATTCACCGAAACAAGCTTTTCATGTGGGTTGGGCCTTTCTGAAAAGGGTGTATCCGATGCAAAACAAATATATCTGCTCATTATGCTTGCCCTCCTGAAACTAAGGTATATACCAATATGAATTAAACTTGTGAAGATAGGTCATCGCGCCTTTGGGCATCTGCGTTATGGCATTATATACATTATAATAATCGCCTGCGCCCATTGATAGCGACAATACTCCCCAGGTCAGCAGCCAGGTGCTGGATGGATTAAGCATTCCGATAATATAAGGAATCAATCCAAAAACGATATTGGGAAAGAGCGACATAAAAATATATCTCGATTTCGTCATTGCTTCAGGTCCGACAACAAACAGCATCCCCTGCCTGCTGTTTGTATACATGAAAACATCTTCTTTAAAGCAGATCGCATGAAGAAGCTCGTGTGGGAAAACCGTGAGCATGGAAAAAGCATATCCTGTAAAAAACTGTATGATATCAAGCTTTCCCCATGCCCTCCAAACAGCAGGAACGGCAAGCACAACTAAGATCAGAACAGCAAGGCTGTTTGCAATTATCGCCAGCTTTCTGGAATCTTCCGCCTCTTTAAACTTAACTGCCCCTGGCATATGCTCGCGTGCAGGCAGCGAATCGGGGTCAAGGTTATACTTCCCTTTATAATGCAACTTCACTAAATCTTCCCCTAGTTAATCAGATGCTTTATTGTACCACGAAAACAAAGGCAATTCAATAACATCAAAACAGCCGCTCATAGCATGAACGGCTGTTTTCGATGTTATTTCATTTTAACTGCAGTTCCATAAGCGATGATCTCTGCTGCGCTGTGCATAAGGCTGGAGCTGCCATACCTGATATTCACCACCGCATCGGCTCCCATTGCTTCTGCTTCCTCTACCATGCGCTTTGTTGCTATCGCTCTCGCTTCATTCAGCATCTCCGTATAGCTGACTATTTCTCCGCCTACAAGCGTCTTCATAGCAGCCATAAAATCCTTACCGAAACTCTTCGAGAGAACCACCGTTCCCTTGACAATGCCCAATGCTTCGATCTCATATCCCGGCACATGATCAATATTTAAAAGCTTCATCTTCTTCTCCTCTTTCTATTTCATCAAGTCTTTCTTTAAGTGCTCTTTGAATCCCCAGGACCATTGCAAGAAAAATTGCAACGACTATCAATATAAGCGGGAGCGGAGCGGGATCAACTGTTGCCGCCCACACTATCAGGATGATAAATCCCAGGAAAAATACCGACATCACCGATGCCCACAGTATTGCCGAGCGGCGTCTTTCTCTTCTTCGCGAGTTGTGGTCATGATCCATAAACCTTATACCTCCTTCTTCAAGCTGACGTATCTTTTCTTCATATACATCGATGTCGACAGAGGCAAGAGTCATTCCCTCAGATGCGATCTCCTCACATACAGTTTTGATATGTTCAAGATTGCGCTGTTGGCTGTTCAGATAGATAGAATGCCGATCCATACAGTCTCTGAGAGTAAGACGGCCATCCTTCATTTTCCTTATTTCATCGATCGGAACTGCAAGACGTCTGAGAAGCCTGATGCGTTTCAGCTCATCGACATCATCATCAGAATAATCGCGGTAGCTGTTGCCCTGATCTCTCATGGGAGAGATCAGCCCCTCTTCTTCGTAGAATCTGATATTCTTTTTTGAGATGCCCGTAAGCTTTTCTACTTCACTTATTCTCATTTTCTCACCTCTTTGACTATACGTTACACCTTCCACCAAGCGGAAGGTCAAGGGTTTTTTCGAAAAAAGTTTAAAAAAGCGCCCCGAAGGGCGCTTTTATGAATACTAAGCTCCAATTAATATCCGGCTTTTCTGTCAACCAGATTTGTCATGGGCTCGCCCTTAACATATCTGGGAATATTATTGCAGAACATATCAACAACGATCTCTCTTGTGATGTCGAGCGACATATTGCCCGATACATGAGGCGTGATCAGGATGTTGGGCGCACTCCAAAGAGGATCGTCAGCGGGAAGAGGTTCGGGAACAACTACATCGAGAGCTGCCCCGGCAAGCTTACCCGATTCGAGCGCCTTGATGAGAGCAGGCTGATCAATGGCCCAACCGCGGCCTACATTTACCAGATAAGCGCCATCCTTCATAAGGGAAAGACGTCTTTCGTCAATAAGATGCGTTGTGGCATCGGTGCCGGGAACACACAGAGCAACTACATCGGCTCCCTTGATAGCCTCGTCGAGCTGATCGATGGTGTAAACCTCATCATAGCAATCAGGGCCGGGCTTCAGTGTGCGGCGGACACCGCGAACACAGGCT
>JAFOHJ010000240.1 GCA_017421885.1 Clostridia bacterium | reverse complement strand
CAAGATATTCGTTGATGGGAGGCAAATGTCCCAAATGCGGACGCGACCTGACAAAGCCTTATGATACAAGGATAAACTTTGAATAAAGGGCATAAATTAATAAACCCGACCTTATGATAGGTCGGGTTTTATGTTGGTATAAAATATCAGTTATCGAGGCGGAGGTCTTTATATGTAAGGCCCATCTTGATGATGATGCTGTGAACCAAAAGGTTCACCATCTCAAGAGGGGTTACAAAGGAGTTATAGATATTCTCGTCCGACAGAGGACAGATCAGCGTCGTCGCCGCGATCTCGGCAACGGGGGCATCCATGCTGCTGGTGATGGCGATGGAATAGGCGCCGCTCATATTGCTGATCCTGACGGCCTGAGGCAGCTCGGTGTTGAACATGGGATAGGAGATGGCCACGACCACGCTCTTCTGGGTGAGCAGGCTCAGAAGCTGATTAAGACGCCTGGGATCCTTCATGGGGTCGACCACCGTGTTCTCAACGCTGCACTGGGTGAGACGGAAGGAGAGAGCCTGACCCACAAAGGACGACATACCGCTGCCCAGAATAAGGACAAAGTCGGCCTCGGAGATGCGCTTGGCACACATATCAACATCGCAGCCCTTTACCTGCGAGATGAAGCTGTCCAGCAGCTTGCGTTCGTTTTCGAGAACGGCAGTGAAAAGCTCGGCCGATGCAGTGGTGCCCGAGAGCTCTTCCTGACGCTCCTTTTCCGAGCGTTTCTGCCTGATGGCCTCGCGGAAAGATACAAAGCTGTCATAGCCCAGCTCGCGGCAGAGCCTGAGAATGGTGACCTGCGAACAGCCTATGTTCTCGCATAGCTGGCGGAGCGACAGATATGATGCCTGATCCATATTTTCGCTGACATATTTAAGGATCGAAAGCTGCTTGTTGGTCAGTTTGCAATGGCCGATATTAAGGACTGTTTTGACCTGCTCGAGCAGCTGCTGATTATCGCGCATTTCCATCCCTCCTGATTTTGCTAATGTAACTATCATAACAATATCTCTCTGGCAAATCAAGGAAGAAATGATATATTTCAAAAAATAATGTTAGCGGCCAAACAAAATTTGCGAGGCGAAGCATTTACGCTCCGCCCCGCTTCATATAAGGTTTCTTACAGGCTCTGTTCGGCCTTTTCTATCAGCTTCTTGACCATCTGGCCGCCGATAGAACCGGCCTGCTTGGATGTCAGATCGCCGTTATAGCCTTCCTTGAGGTTAATGCCCACTTCGCGTGCTGTTTCCATCTTGAAGTTGTGAAGGGCGTTCTTTGCCTCGGGAGAAAGGTTAGACTTACCGCTGCTGTTGCTTGCCATATTGAATTGCTCCTTTATTATTCATTATCCATCCGGCCCTTACCGTTTTTCACATGGTGTGGAAAACGGTAAGGGCTTTCTATATGATCGCCATGGGCAGCTGCCCTTGGCTACGGTGATATTATCTGCCGTTTTCGGCGCTATATAACAGGAAATATATCCCACAGCACTCGGCGATCATTCTGTTTGCCTCTTCTGAAAGACCGGGGTCGGTTCAGGAGAGCTTGTCGGTCATGTGCTCCATGGCCTTGACTGCGCGCTTGGCCTGCGACTTGAGCTGGCGGGGCGAGGGCGAGCCCATCTCACGGGCGGCATATCCGGCTGCAGCGCCCATTGCGGCTCCTGCCGCCATGCTCATAATGATGTTCATTGCTTTCATTTTATAACACCTCCCATATCATCATTCCCCACATCGGCTTTTGTTTGCGCGGAGATTATTGGATATGGGTTCGCCGCCATTCATATTCTTCCCTAAGGCTCTGGCTGTTGGGATGGGCAATGCCCTTTTTGCCCCTTTTGTCGGGCCGCTGGCCTGCCGGAGGGATGGGATTTGGCAATCGGCTTATATTTTTAAGGTTACGAGTGTTCATGTTTTTCAAAATCGCCTCCTTGCGATTTGAATTTTATCCGTATATGCGATATAATATTATGGGTTTATGTCATCAGATTTCGGATGATAAACCATTTGTTTTCAGATAATAAAACTTTGAGAGGTTCAGATAATGTTAGAAAAACTTGCTGCAGTCGAAGCACGACTGAATGAGATCGAGGAAGCTCTTCAGCAGAGCGACCTTTACAGCGACCCCAAGCGAGCTGCCGACCTGCTTAAGGAGCAGAAGGAGCTGACACCCGTCGTCGAGGTATACCGCCAGTACAAGCAGGCGGAGGCCGACCTTGAGACGGCTCAGGAGCTGCTGCACGACGATGACCCCGATATGCGCGACATGGCCTTTATGGAAGTTGACGAGGCCAAGACACGCATGGCTCAGCTTGAGGAGGAGCTTAAGGTGCTGCTGCTTCCCAAGGACGTGAACGACGACAAGAACGTAATCGTCGAGATCCGCGGCGGCGTAGGCGGCGAAGAGGCTGCCCTGTTTGCAGCCGACCTTTTCAGAATGTATTCCATGTATGCTGAAACAAAGCGCTT
>JAFOHJ010000239.1 GCA_017421885.1 Clostridia bacterium | reverse complement strand
GTGGAACTTTTGTGTTCGGCCGGCAGTCATAACGATGAGATCAATGTCACTCTCGAGGATACAAAAATAGTAACTCAGAAATCCTCGGCGAGGTACGACCGCGACGGCGATGCTCACTATGATATCCTCTCGGCATTTCACAAATCGCTTCGCGGCTCTGATGTCAATGCCTCCCTCCACTATCTCGCACGCCTGCTGTGTGGAGGCGACATCGCTTCGGCGGCACGCAGAATGCTGTGTGTGGCCAGCGAAGACGTAGGTCTCGCCTATCCTCAGGCTGCGGCCATAGTCAAGGCCTGCTGCGACAGCGCTCTTCAGCTGGGCCTGCCCGAAGCCAAGCTTCCCCTTGCCGAGGCCTGCATACTTCTGGCGACGGCTCCCAAGTCCAACTCGGTCTCGGCCGCTATCGAAGCCGCAATGGCCGATGTTGAGGCAGGGCGCACCGGCGATGTTCCCGCCCACCTCAAGGATGCACACTATGGCGGAGCGCAGAAGCTGGGACGCGGGCTTACATATAAGTATCCCCACGACTATCCCGGCAACTGGATCAGCCAGCAGTATCTTCCCGACGAGCTGAAAAGAGCCGATTATTATAAGGAAGGCACCAATAAAGCCGAACAGCAGGCAAAACAATACTGGCAAAAGGTGAAAAATAATGATTAAACGGCTGTCAGCCCTTATGCTGGCATTACTTCTTACATTTTTATGTGCCTGCGGAGAAAAAGAGCCTCTTATTGATACCAAGCCTGACAAAGAACCCGAGCATCAGGAGCAGGATGTCCCTTCCGAACCCGAGAAGGACGAAAAAGAGCCTATCGACAACACCGCCTCGGTGACCCATATAAACGAATATACCGAGCTTGTCGACACCTCATTTCTTAAGGAAAACAACATGGTCATTGAGGCCATATTCCCCGTGTCGGATGACATGCTCTTTGTTTTCACTACGCAGCTCACCGAAGGCAGGCCCTCCGAGCAGGTTCAACTGTGGCCCTATTCACTTGAAAGAGCCGAGTTCACCGGAGATATGCTGCCCGTGGGCATAGTCGGACAGTATCCCGACAAAGTGTTCACTGACGGCACCGTCATGGCGGCTACCCTCAACACCGAGACATACGAATACCAAAGCCTCCTGTTCATCGACATCAACACTCTTGAATGTGAAGAGATATCCCTTGCCCATATCAAGCATCTGCGCGGTGTAAACATATCGCCAGACAAGGCTCATGCCGCACTTTCGACACAGGAAGGCGCCATCATTACAGAAATGGACCTTGCCACAGTCGTTGCCCGCTATGACGGATATATTCCCGAGGGCGGCGACCCCGATCTCGACTATCATTTGCCTTATTTCACCGGCTGGCTGCCCGATGGCAGCGGCGCAATAGGCAAGGTACTTGGTTGGGAGTGGGTCTATCACCCCTTTACTCTCTCGCTCGACGGCAGCTTATGTATTCTTGACGAATATGAGTTTCTCACAGCCCTGCCTTATGGCGAAAGACTGGTATATTTCGATCATTTCTCTGGCGTACCCAAGGGTACTTCGCTTCCCGATGGCAGCAATTTCACCGAAGACACAACGGGCATCTCGATAAGCGACGACGGCACCAGTTATATCTCCTATCTGATGCTCCCTTCCAAAGGCAATGTCATCGCGGCGGCAGAAACAATTATGACCGAGGAGTCGTCCGACTGCACCGTCAGCTTCTACCGTGATGGCGAAAGTTTCCGCAGCCTCGAGCTGCACGGAAGCATAAACAACTGGGCAAGCATCGACTATATCGCCCTCACACCCGACGGCGAAAGCGCCCTGCTGCTCACCTGCGCTACTATCGAAGCTCCCAGACAGATCTATCGCGTTTCGCTTAAATAGGCATAAAAAAAGCTCCCCTTGGGGAGCTTTTTATTTTATACATCAGATGTCCATAAAGAACCAGTACTGATAAGGTACACGGTCGATCTTGTCGGCATGAGGACGGATATATACCTCTACCATGTTCTGAACGATGCCCTTGTCGAGGTGTCCGCCGAAGGAATTAAAGCTGTCGTCTGAGGCGGTCACATGGAGGTGGAGGTTGGGTTTACCATCAAGACGGCTGATATTGCCCATAAGGCTGAGGATCTCCATGCTCCCCTGATCCTTTTCGATGTACTTATAGCAGTTTTCGAATCTATCCCAGATGCCAAGCCTGAGATACTTTGTGCCGCCTATGCCCATCACGCTGCCATGACCGATATTCTCTTTAAGGCAGACCTCGGTGAGGCCTTCATGGATGTTTTCGCCGGTCTCCATAATAACGACGATATGATCTTCAAATTTTTTGTACTTCATGTTCTTCTCTCCTTTGATATATCTTATTTCCAGATTATTTCACTGCCCACACCGATCTCGCGTATTTCACGAGCCTCATTGATAGC
>JAFOHJ010000238.1 GCA_017421885.1 Clostridia bacterium | reverse complement strand
ATGGTTCAGGGCGGCTGCCCCCTCGGCACAGGCACAGGCGGCCCCGGCTGGAAGATCGTAGGCGAGTTTGCAAACAACGGCTATAAGAACGACCTCAAGCACACAAGAGGTGTTATTTCCATGGCAAGAGCTACGGACCCCAACTCGGCAGGCAGCCAGTTCTTCATCATGCTTGACGAAGCTCCTCACCTGGACGGCGAATATGCTGCTTTCGGCAAGGTCACAGAGGGTATGGAGTTCATCGACAAGGTCATGGACAACTTTGAAAACGGCAAGCAGACCTCCATCAAGAACATCAAGGTCAAGTAATTTAATATTCAAGGCTTCAAAAGCTCCTGCTTAGGCGGGAGCTTTTTTTATGCCCCAAAATTGTGAACAGAATAATAATTTGTATTTTGAATTATATAATCCGCTTGACAAATTATTGAGTGGTGATAAAATATAGCCAGAATGAAAAATAAAAGAAAAAGAGGGAAGGATATGAACAAGAGTGTATACAGCATAGTTCTTTCGGATGATGTCATAAGACAGGTCGATCAGCTGGCTTATCGAGAAGGCACCAGCAGGTCTAACATGGTCAACCGCATCCTGGCAGAATATGTTTCCTATGTCACTCCCGAGCAGAGGATGAGAGATATCTTCTCCAACGCGGCGCGAGTGGTAGAGGAGATGGAGCAGCTTCAGCTAATGCTTAGGCCCACCGATACCCATATGGCTCTTAAAAGCGCACTGAGATATAAATATAACCCCACTGTTAAATACAGCGTTGAGCTCTACCGAAGCGGCGATGCCCTCGGCGAGCTCAGAGTCACCATGAGGACGCAGAGCAGGAGTCTTATCGAGGCCCTCAACAGCTTTTTTACCCTATGGGCAGCGGTGGAAAAGAGCTCGATAGGCGCGCTGCCTTCCTGCAGCATAGGCGATGGCAAATACACAAGGGTGCTTTATCAGACGACGAATGCCCCGGGCGATCAGCTGGGACAGGCCATCATAGACTATGTAACTGTGCTCGACCGCTGTATGAAGCTCTACTTTGCATCGCTCAGCGAAGGGACAGATTGTCAGAGCGAGATAGTCAGGATTTATAGAGAATATCAGCATAACCACAGATTACTTGTCTGATGGGAGGTAATTATTTTATGAACACCAACAAGCTTACAGAAAAAACAATAGAAGTCATCCGCCTCGCCCAGAGCAAGGCGTCGGAAAACGGCAACCCTCAGATCGAGCAGATCCATCTGCTTTATGCCCTCATGGGCTATGACGGCAGCCTTATTGCCCAGCTTGTGAAAAAGATGGGTGCCGACGACAGAGCAATGCTGGCCGACTGCGGCAGGGAACTTGATAAGCTGCCCAGAGTCAGCGGCGGAGCAAGGGAGATGGATAAGATCTATATCTCTCAGGCTGCCGAGCAGGCTCTTTCGGAGGCCGAGATGCAGTCCAGCCGTATGGGAGACGAATATGTTTCGGTCGAGCACATTTTCCTTGGCCTTATCGAAAAGGCCGAAGGCGAGGTCAAGACAATCCTTTCGAAATACAATATCAATACTCAGGCTTTTCTCGTCGCGCTTAAGGATGTAAGAGGTTCGGCAAGGGTCACGGGCGACAACCCCGAGGGCACGTACGACGTCCTCAAGAAATACGGCCGCGACCTTGTAGAGATGGCACGCGAGCAGAAACTCGACCCCGTTATCGGCCGTGACGGCGAGATCCGTTCGGTAGTGCGCATCCTTTCGCGCAAGACCAAGAACAACCCCTGCCTCATCGGCGAGCCGGGTGTTGGCAAAACGGCTATTGCCGAGGGCCTTGCCCAGCGTATCGTCAAGGGCGACGTTCCTGCCGGCCTGCGTGACAGGCAGATCTTCTCCCTTGATATGGGCGCGCTGATCGCCGGCGCAAAATATCGCGGCGAGTTCGAAGAGCGCCTTAAGGCCGTTCTTAATGCCGTAAAGAGCAGCGAGGGAAGGATCATACTGTTTATTGACGAGCTGCACACCAT
>JAFOHJ010000031.1 GCA_017421885.1 Clostridia bacterium | reverse complement strand
CAGCCACCGTCTCGGCCTCCACCAGATAGCTGCGCCTGAGCCGCACAAAGGCTCCCTCGGCGGTAAGGGGCGGACGGCCTGCCGCAAACCACAGGCCAACAGCAATGACAATGGCCGGAATAAGCCACAAAGCAATGGTCTTTATCTTTCTTTTGGTCACGGCTTCTTCACCTCCAGCGGGAACTCAAGCCTTCTGCCGCCAAAGCTGAGAACCAGTTTCGCCGGCACAATGTCAAATACATCTTCCTCGGTGAAAAACGAGTATATCGCCCCGTTTCCCTCAACATAGATATTGCCCCTCATGCGGCTGCCATCGGCATCAAGGATGACGGCCGACCGCAGGAAGCCCTCGGGCGATGCCTTCCACACGGGGTGATCACACTCGACTGCAAAGACTATCTCGCCCCAGCGCAGCAGACAGCCTTCGGTCACGCGGAAGGTATAGTCCCCCACCCTTTTGGGCGCCGAAGCCTTAAGCTCGGCCACCGTGCCGTCGTTGCCCTCATAGTCGGTCTTAAACTCTTCATAGCGTTCCTCAAGGGTATAATGCTCGGGTCGGTAACGCTCTTCTCCGAAATAGGGCTCTATTTTCCACCATGCGTAATTGCCATAATTTATCAGGGCAAAGGCTGCGATCATCACAGCAAGCCATTTTGAGGCCGTCACCATAAAGCTGAGCCACGGCGTGTGCACCTGACCAAGCAGGCGCCCCACCTCGTCGGGGTCGCCCATAGCCTCCTCCACCCTCGCAACGGCATCCATATACCTCATGCCCGAAGATGTGAGCTCGTCTATACGGTCGTCCATATGGGCCTCCAGCTCGCTCATGACCTCTCTGCGGTCATGGGGATGACGCACATAGGCGCAGGCCTTTTTGCACCAGCCGTAAACCGACATTTCTTTCTTTGACATATATCCACCTCCCGATGAAAATATACCTCGAACATCTATGTATCATGATTTTATTATACATAGATTCCCGAGGTATGTCAATGGGCAGCAAAAAACCACCCGTAACGGGTGGTTTTCGGTGTATCAAAAAATATCAGATCTCTTTGAAAAAGCTCTTATCCTTCTTGCAGAGGGGGCAGACAAAGTCGTCGGGCAGGCTGTCGCCCTCGTGGACATAGCCGCAGATGGTGCACTCGAACCTGCGGGAGCTGCCCTTTTCCTCGCAGCTGCATTCGCCGCTTCCGCAGTTAAGCTCGTCCATCATCAGCTCAAGCTTCGCGATGTTGTCCTCATTCAGAGCCGAATTGATGGTGAGGTTATGGCTGAGATATGTCAGATTCTTGCTCTTCTCCAGCATCGAACGCATGACCTTCATGGCCATGGGCGCCCAGCTGCCGTTCTCGACAAAGCCGACGGTGCGCTTTTGGAAATTGCGCTCGGTCAGATGCTCGATAAAGCTGCGCATAAAGGGAAAGATGTCGGCATTATATGTGGTGGTGCACAGCACCAGCCTGTCATAGCGGAAGGCATCGGCCACAGCCTCGGCCATGTCGCACCTTGCAAGGTCGTAAAGAGCCACCTTCATCTCCTTGTCCTCAAGGCCCTTTGCCAGCATCTCGGCCGCCACCTTGGTGTGGCCGTAAACCGATGCATAGGCGATCACAACGCCCTCTTCCTCCGGCTCGTAGCTCGACCATGTGTCATAGAGGCCGATGTAATAGCTAAGCTCGTCCTTGAGAACGGGGCCGTGGAGGGGGCAGATGGTCGCGATGTCAAGCCCTGCCGCCTTCTTGAGCAGCAGCTGTACCTGAGCGCCGTATTTGCCCACGATACCGATATAATAGCGCCTCGCCTCTTCTGTCCAGTTGGCACGGCGGTCCTCGCCCTCAGCCCAGTCAGCATCGGTAAGCGCGCCGAACTTGCCAAAGCCGTCGGCCGAAAAGAGCACCTTGTCCTTAGAGTCGTATGTGACGATGACCTCGGGCCAATGCACCATAGGCGCCGTGACAAAGGTGAGGGTATGCTCGCCGAGGCAGAGAGTGCTGCCCTCCGACACCACGATGCGCCTTTCATCAAAGCCGGTGCCGAAGAAGTTCTTCATCATATTGAAGGCCTTCTGGGACGAAACGATCACGGAATCGGGATACTTCTCCATAAAGAGGTGGATATTTGCCGAATGGTCGGGCTCCATGTGCTGAACGATAAGGTAATCGGGGCCTCTGTCACCCAGCTCGGCCCTTATATTGTCCAGCCACAAATTTCCCAAGCGCCTGTCGACGGTGTCCATAACGGCGGTCTTTTCGTCCATGATAAGGTAGGAGTTATAGGACATACCTTCAGGCACGCGGTACTGACCCTCAAAAAGGTCGATCTCACGATCGTTTACGCCGATATATCTGATGTCTCCGGTGATGAACATATGATCTCTCCTTTGCATTTTCTGTTCTCATTATATCATATCATATCACAT
>JAFOHJ010000237.1 GCA_017421885.1 Clostridia bacterium | reverse complement strand
GATTTAAGATTCAAGAACTCGCTTACCCGAGATATGGTCGGGGACGATCTCAAAGCAGAGGGTGCGGAAGGCCGAGCGCTCGAACTCGCCGTTTATGTATTCCTCGTCGTCTGTGAACTTATAGCACAGCTTGCGGGTCATGGCCATGGCCTTTTCCTGATCCTCGACTATCTTTGCATGGCCGAAGACGATGACACTCTTTACCACAAGGGCCCAGCTGTTGGGGGCGGGGGTGCCTTCGTCCATAATGCAGAAAGATACCTTGGCATTTGCCTTTATAGAGTCGATCTTATGGCCTTCCATGCCGCCGTGGAAGTAGATATGGCCGTCTTCCTCGTTATAGTAGTGATTCATGGGCATGGCGTAGGGGTAGCCGTCGTCGCCGTGGACGGCGAGAACGCCGCGGCGCTGGTTTTTAAGCAGATCAATGCACTCTTCCTGGGAGAGAGCGAGATGGGAACGGATGAGTTCTCTGAACATAATGTTTTTTCCTTTCTATCTGTGTCTGAGTTCGTATATTTCTTCGGCTGTGCAGGTTTGTGTCACGGCATCAAGATATTCACCATCACTTAATGGTGTGGAGTTTTTCATAAATCCCGAATATATCTCGAAAACATCATCTTCTTCGTATGCGAGGAAACAGTCGAGAGCTTCGAAAGACATTTCTACCGTTTGTTCATTGATATTAAGGTAGGTTTCGCAGGTTTCGGAGGCATATTTTTCGGCCTTTTTATAGGCCTCATCAAAAGAAGCGGCATTTACCGAAAGAACTGAAAGCTCATGGAATATCTTTTCGCCGTTATTTACCGAATATGTATAGAGTATCTTGACTCCGTATTTGATTTTGATATCGGATTCCATGGAAAATCTCCTTTCTCCGGTAACATATCAGTGCCTTTTACATATTTGCAAAAACCCAGTTTGAATCCTGCAGGATGGCTCTGCCGACGCCTATCATGTCGGCGACATACTCCTGCAGCAGAGCTTCGGCCTGCTCGCCGGTGGTGACACCGCCGGTGAGGATAACGGGAGTCTTGGGGCAGGCCTTCTTGACGGCAAGGGTCATATCCTTGAAATAACCCGGCTCGGTATTGGTGGGATGGCGATAGCTGCAGAAGCCGCCCGAAATATCCAGCAGGTCGGCGCTTGCCAGCGCAAAGGCCTTGCATGCGGCGGCTGCCTCCTCGATGGTGCTGCCTCCTTCCATATAGTCGCAGCCGCCGAGGCGGATAGCAATAATATAACTCTTGCCCACGGCCTCGCGCACCGCTTCGATGATCTCGAGATGCAGGCGGATACGGTTTTCAAGGCTGCCGCCATAGGCGTCGGTGCGGTGGTTGGTGAGGGGCGAATAGAACTGGTTCAGAAGATAGCTGTGTGCCGAGTGGATCTCGACTCCGTCGAATCCGGCTTCCTTCGCGCGGAGGGCAGCCTTGACAAAGGCTTCCTTGACGCGCTCGATATCCTCGAGGGTCATCTCGACGGGCAGAACATCGGCTGCGGGACGAGTGGGGTGAGGCAGACTCGAGGGGCCGATGACGGGAAGGCCGGTGATCTCGCTCTTGGCCGATATGCCGGCGTGGTTTATCTGGGCAATAACGGGGCTGCCGTTTGCGTGGATGACATCGGTGAGCTTCTTAAGGCCGGGGATAAGATCATCGGAGGCAATGGACATCTGACCTGCGCCTGCCTTGCCTTCGGGGCTGATGAAGCAGTGCTCGGTGATGACAAGGCCGATCATGCCGCCCTTTGTCTTTTCGTCATAGTATTCGCACAGAGCATCGGTCACCGCGCCGCTGTCGCCGCACTTGGCAGTCGCCATGGGAGGCAGAACAAGGCGGTTCTTAAGCTGGAGGGAGCGGAGAGAGATAGGGGAGTGGAGAATGGACATAAGCAGACCTCCTATGTTTATATATTTATTAAATATAGTATAGCACGGAGAAGAAATATAAAAAAGGGTATATTATCTGCGTTGTTATGGCGAGGTGTGGGGTGGTATAATAAAATATAAAGTCATTTAAGGGGGAAATATAATGGCTAATGGATTAAAGAGATTTATTGCTGCCATGCTTGCGGCAGCAACATTGGGAAACTCGGCCCCTGCCCTTGCCTATGGCATGGAAAGAGGCGGCAGCGCCGTTTATAACGAATACGGAAGCGGCGCTGAGGGAACAGGAATTACCGAAGACGGCTTTGCCTACTCCGCTTCCGACACAGCGGTCACCATAACCGGCTATACCGGAGAGGGAGGCATCATCACTGTGCCTTCCGAGATAGGCGGGCTGCCGGTGACGGCAATTGGGATCACGGCCTTTGACGGTTGTGCCGCTATTACCAAAATCACGCTGCCCGACAGCATAGAGAGCATCGATGATTTTGCCTTCCGCAGATGCACAAGCCTTGAAAGCATCAACTATCCCATGTCACTCCGGGAAGTGAGCGATCAGTATTCGGGGCTCGGCGGCATTTTTCAAGGCTGCCCTAAGCTTAAGAGCATCACCGTCCCCGAAGGCATAACGGCTATACCCGACTATGCCTTCAAGAGCTGTGAATATCTCGAGAACGTAACGCTGCCTTCGACGGTTGCCGTCATTGGAAAAAATGCATTTGAAGGCTGTGAGAGGCTTAATGCAATAGAATTGCCCGAGGGGCTTTCTGCGATCGGTCAGGAATGCTTTTCCGACTGCGTTAGCCTGACAGAGGTAAATATTCCCGATGGGGTCAGTGTCATTGAATACGGCACTTTCCAGAATTGTGTGTTGCTTGCAGAAGTAAGGATACCTGATAGCGTGACCTCCATAGGCGGTGCTGCCTTTGACGGAAATGCCGCTGTTACAAATGTCACGCTGCCCGACAGCATAGAGAGCATCGGTAATTTTGCCTTCCGCAGATGCACAAACCTTGAAAGCATCAACTATCCCAGGTCACTCCGGGAAGTGAGCGATCAGTATTCGGGGCTCGGCGGCATTTTTGAAGACTGCCCTAAGCTTAAGAGCATCACCATCCCCGAGGGCATAACGGCTATACCCGACTATGCCTTTAAGAGCTGCGAGTATATCGAGAATATAACGCTCCCCTCCACACTTAAAAGCATAGGTACCGATGCCTTCACGGGATGCACGAGCCTTAAAGCTGTCGACCTGCCCGAGGGGCTGGAAACCATTATGTATGACGCCTTTGAAGACTGTGTGTCGCTGAGATCTGTATATATCCCTGCGACTGTAAAGACGATGGGATTC
>JAFOHJ010000236.1 GCA_017421885.1 Clostridia bacterium | reverse complement strand
TGATATATTTGTATATATCCTATCACATAAGGCGAAAAGTGGCAAGCCAAAAGGTGGATATGTGATTGATGAAGAAAGGTATTTGTGATAAAATCAGTTATCATTGACTGAAAGCGGTGAAGCTGCATGAATAATATAAGACCTGCAACAAAGGACGATATCGGAAGGATAGCCGAAATAGAGGTTTTTAATTATAGGCTCAACTTCTATCCAATTTTTCTGAGCGACTATTTCTATTTTAAAGAGGTCACTGTTGAAAAGCGGGCAGAGCATTACAGAGAAGAGCTCACAGAAGGGGCGATCAGCATCTATGTTTATGACGATGGTGTTGTCAAAGGCTTTTTTCATATGGTTGGCTGCGAGGTCAGAAAGCTCTTTGTCGAGCCGGTGCTTCAGGGCGGCGGTATAGGTGCAGAGCTTCTGGAATATGCGGTGCGTGAGAAGGGGGCCAAGGAGCTCTGGGCACTTGAGAAGAATGAAAAGGCCATTCGCTTCTACAAAAGGCATGACTTCTGTCCGACCGGCGAGCGAAAGCCGGAATCGGGTACAAGTGAATACCTTGTGAAGCTTGCACGCTGAGCGAAAGATGGTATAATAATCTGAAACAGTTATCCAACACCTGTGGGAGAAGATAGAATTGATAAGATTTATATTAAAAAGGCTTTTATATCTTGTTCCGGTCATCTTCGGCGTAACCTTTATGGTGTATCTGCTGATGACTATTGCCCCCGGCAACCCTGAGGAGGCGCCCTTGAGAGGCATCCTTGACGAGGAGCTCAAAGAGGCAAGGAGAGAAGAACTGGGCCTTAACGATCCTATCCTGGTAAGATATGGACGAATGCTTAAAAAGCTGTTTTCGTTGGAACATGACAGACAGGGCAGCCTTGCCCATAAGATGAGCGTTCATCTGCCCAAGTCGCTGATGCTTTGCTTCACAGCGCTGTTCTTTTCGGTGATACTGGCGCTGCCGCTGGGAATAATAGCGGCGCTTAAGCAGAACACGCTGTTTGACGGAGTCTGCATGGTAATATCCCTTATCGGTGTATCGATGCCCAATTTCTGGCTTGGACTTATGATGATGATCGTCTTTGCCCTTGAAATGAACCTGCTGCCCACATCGGGATCCGACACATGGGAGCATCTGGTCCTTCCTGCCGCAACGCTGGCCTTTATCAACATGGCTGCCATCTCGCGAAGCATCCGTTCGTCAGTGCTCGAGGTCATAAGGCAGGACTATATCCGAACAGCCAGAGCCAAGGGCGTGCCTTACGGCACGATAGTTCGCCGTCATATTCTCAGAAATGCCCTTATTCCTACGGTCACCGTTATTGGCATTCAGCTGGGCGAGCTGCTTTCAGGCACCATCGTTATCGAGAATATCTATGCATGGCCCGGCGTAGGTCGTTTGCTTATTCAGGCCATAAACAGCCGAGATATGTCGATGATGATCGCCTGTGTTATCGTCCTTGCCGTGTTTGTTTCTTTTATCAATCTTTTTGTAGATATCCTATACAGCCTTATCGACCCTAGAATATCGCTTAATTAAAAGCAAAAGCCCGCCGTTTAGGGAGGGGTTCATAAAACAGTTAAACCGACCTATGGTTACGATCACAGGTCGGTTTTTTGCAATATGTACCAGTTTGGGGAAGGCTCCCTTGTGTAAATGGAGCTGTCAGCGAAGCTGACTGAGGGATTGACACCCCCTCCGCCCCTGCGAGGGCACCTTCCCTTACACAGGGGAGACTTTGCTGCGGAGCACAACCGCACAATACGCACTACGCCGAAAGGTGTATAGAAGTGCGCCCTTTATCTGTTCGACAAATTGGAATTTATCTGCGTATTAAAACACCTTTCATAAACTGTGTTTCGTTGTGAGTTTCATATACGATTGACTTTTCTTCTTCCGTGCATCCAATCAATATTTTGATTTCGGAATCTCTTTTCATTAAATCAACAATACACATTATCGCATCAATCTTTTTATCGCCACTTCCTACCCACACATCTATTCCTGCACCATCCATAGACGATGTATTGCTTAAATAACCATAATCAACTCGATAAATGAAATTGGGATATTTGGGATGTGCGGTTCCCTTGGGTCTATCAATGATTATTTCCGAATTGTCTACCAATTCATCTAATGCCTTCCAAAAATCACTGTTGTTTTTCATTTCCACACCTCGCCATATTCAAGTTTGTCTAATTGTTTAGTTGATTCTATCACACAGCTGTAATATATACAAGAACACTCCCGGCAGATAATCCTACCGGGAGTGAAACTGTTTTATGACTCCCCACCTTTGGCGGGCTTTATTGTTTATTGATAGAAAACCGGTTTAAGAAGGTTATGAAGGTTCTGCTCGTCGATGCGCCTTATGAGCACGCCGTGGGCATAATATACACTGATAACCGATTCACACAGAGTTCGGCAGGTGCGCTCAAGGTCACGGACACCCTCTTCGGGACACAGACGGATGAGCTCCTTTGCGGCATCGGCAGTAAGCTCGAGGGGCTGCATACAATGCTCAAGAGCATCAAGGCTGTCGCACAGCTTGTCGAGAGAATCAAGCTGATATTCATCCAGAAGCTTGGGCCATACATATTCAAGAACAATGCGTTCCTTGTCGGCGTCATTGTAGGGCGGCAGCTCGACGATATCAAGGCGGTCTTTGAGGACGGGCGAAAGAACATCGAGGTCGTTTGCGGTGGCAATAAAGACAGCATCGGAAAGATCGAGCGGCACACCGAGGAAGTTGTCGACAAAACGGGAACGGTCGCTGTCGAGCAGGTCAAGCAGGACATTTTCGGGTCTGCCATGCTCCTGCGAACTGCCCATCTTG
>JAFOHJ010000235.1 GCA_017421885.1 Clostridia bacterium | reverse complement strand
TAAAAGGCGGGACTTATTCAGCCCCACCTTTCGTGATCAATCGTGCATATTGGGTCCAGATGACGGGACTCGAACCCATAGCAGTGTACCGCTGCCGCGGGTACACTGCTTGGCCGCTGACGCATTTATTAGATCGTCGGCCGTGGGTTCGCATTCTACATAAACAAAAAGACTGCCTTTTGATCGGCAGTCCTTTTTTCAACATGGTCCAGATGACGGGACTCGAACCCACGGCCTCCTCGTCCCGAACGAGGCGCGCTACCAACTGCGCTACATCTGGATATGTTTACAGCCTTTATATTATACCCGAAAATCAAAGGCTGTGTCAACCTTATTCTTTAATAACTTTCATTCATCCGGATAACGGCAAAAAATATATTTAAGCTTTACGCGAATGGTCAACCATGTTATAATTATTAAAGCATATGGGTTCTTTTTTGTCCATTATGCATAAAACAGTCAAAATATTTTGTAAAGGATGATAAATCATGAGCATCGAAAAGATCATTGAATGCATCAATTCGAAAGCAGGTATGCTGACTCAGGCCAGCGACAACATCTGGGGATATGCCGAAATGGCATTCCGTGAGCACCAGTCGATGAATGAGATCTGCTCTATCCTCGAAGCAGAAGGCTTCACAGTAGCCAAGGGCATCGGCGATGTCGAGACTGCTTTCTCCGGCACATTCGGCAGCGGCTCGCCCGTTATCGGCCTCCTCGGCGAATACGACGCCCTCGATAACCTCAATCAGATCGCAGGCTGCACACATAAGGAACCTTATGATGCAGGCAAACCCGGCCACGGCTGCGGACATAACCTGCTGGGCATCGGCTCGCTGGCTGCTGCCATTGCTGTTAAGGAATACCTCAAGGAGTCGGGCGCCAGCGGCACAATCATCTACTATGGTACTCCCGGCGAAGAAGGCGGCTCCGGCAAGGCATTTATGGCAAGAGAAGGTGTCTTCGACTGCCTCGATGCAGCCATCACATGGCATCCCGGCTCGCAGAATATCGCTTCAAACAACAGCTCTCTCGCAAATATCCAGGTCAAGTTCAAATATCACGGCATCAGCGCCCATGCTGCAGGCGATCCCCATAACGGCCGCAGCGCCCTCGATGCAGTCGAGCTGCTCAACATCGGTGTTCAGTTCCTGCGTGAACATATGATCCCCGAGGCACGTGTACATTATGCCATCACCAACTCGGGCGGATTCTCGCCCAATGTTGTTCAGCCCTACGCCGAGGTCCTCTACCTCATCCGTGCTCCCAAGAATGCACAGGCAAAGGAACTGCATGACCGCGTTATGAAGATTGCTCAGGGTGCTGCTCTCATGACCGAGACAACACTTGAGTACGAGTTCATCAAGGCCTGCTCCAACGTTGTAAACAATGTTCCCCTCGAGCGCGCGCTCGACAAGAATCTCCGCCTCGTTCCCCTTCCCGAATACACCGAGGAAGAGCTCAAACTGGCAGCCGAATATAAGGAAACAGCAGCACAGTTCCATGTAGACCTGTCCTCCAAGTATTCCGAAGGCGGCGAAGAGGTCGTCGAGTTCATCCAGCAGCATCAGGGCGGCCCCCTCAACAACTTTATCATGCCCTACTACCCCTCCGGTAAGCCCATGGGCGGCTCAACCGACGTTGGCGATGTAAGCTGGGTCTGCCCGACAGCTCAGATCAATGCTGTAACACTGGCAGCCGACACACCGGGCCACTCCTGGCAGATCGTTTCTCAGGGCAAGTCCTCCATCGCTCACAAGGGTATGCTGTATGCAGGCCAGGTAATGGCAGCAACAGTCATCGACCTTATGAACGATCCCGAGCTTCTTGCCGCAGCCAAGGCTGACCACGCAAAGAAAGTCGGCCCCGATGGCTATATCTGTCCCATCCCCAAGGGTGTTAAGCCCCAGGCCATCAAGTAATTCCAATACCATTATAAAATCCCCGGATCATCAGATCCGGGGATTTTTTATATTATTCTTATCTCAGGTTCTTCAAGACCTTTTTCGGCCTTTATGGCTTCAAGGGGAGTCTTATTTTTCAGATACACAAGGTTGCATTTTTTCTGTCCGATGGCTATCGACAGCATTCTGGGCGGGACCAATATCTCGTAAGGCATATTGGGAGCTTTTTTAAGAATATCCTTAAGAAAGCGGCGGGAGTAAACCATCTCGCCAAGCGCAGGATGATATGCTCCGGCCTTTACAGCCCCTCCCGAAAGCTCTTCGGTGGGATTAAGGCCAAGCCTTACGACCTTTATGCCCTTTTCTTCAAAAATATCGAGCAGATCGGCGCAGATATCCACCGCCTCATCAATACTGAGGTCTTTGTATTTGCCTCTCTTATACATCTCATAAAGCGGAGTGCCTCCGATTACGCAGGTGGGATAGATCCTTACACCCATGGGCCCGAGGGCACATATCTCCCTTGCGGTATACAGCTCATCCTCGATGCTTGCTCCGGGCAGACCCACCATCATCTGAAGGATAAGCTCAAAACCATACTCATGTATGAGAGCGGTTGCCCTTCTCGTTGCCTCCGAGTCATGCCCTCTGCCAGATGCCGTAAGAACACGATCAGACATCGACTGGGTGCCCAGTTCGATAGTTCTTACGCCATACTTTTTTAGGACATCAAGCCTCTCGCGGTCGATGGCATCGGGGCGAGTGGACAGACGTATGCTGTCGCACCTGCCATCTTCTACATAGGGCCATGCTGCCTTCAGATAGCTCTCCATCAGCTCATTGCCTATAGCAGTAAAGCTTCCGCCATAGAAGGATATTTGCGGCCTTACGGCGTATTCAAGGGCTTTGTCAATGATCTCTCTGACCTCCTCGGCTGAGGGCGCCTCTGACGAAGCTATCTGGCGCTGGTCGCAGAACACGCAATTATTGGGGCAGCCCAGATGAGGGATGAATATGGGGATTATCGAGCTTCTCATTGACCCATCAGTTCGAGAGCTGCCTTGGCAGCAGCCTGCTCTGCCTGCTTTTTGCTCTTACCCTCGCCGGTCGCGATGGGATTGGAGTTGATGTGGACCTCGATAACAAAGGTCTTGTTGTGATCAGGTCCGCTTTCGCTCTTAAGATGATAGGAAAGTGTTTCCTGATGATTCTTCTGAACGATCTCCTGAAGTGTGGTCTTATAGTCGATCATCTTATGACCTTCGGCAACATATTTTGCCTTGCGGATGATAAACTCGAGGATAAAACCCTTTGCTGCTTCAAGACCGCCGTCAAGATAAATGGCCGCCAAAACAGCTTCTACTGCGTCGGAAAGAACCGACGGCCTTTTGTTTCCTCCGCCACTTATCTCGCCCTTGCCCAGATACAGCATCTTGCCCAGATTGATCTCCTGTGCAAACTCGAACAGCGACTGCTCGCATACGATGGATGCACGAAGCTTGGTCATCTCACCTTCGGGGAGGTTTCTGTATTCGCCATAGATATACTCGGCCGAGATCATGCCCAGAACAGCATCACCCAGATACTCGAGCCTTTCGTTGCTGCTGACGCCCTTTTCTCTATGCTCGTTGGCATAGGAACTGTGGCACAGCGCATTGTAAAGCAGATGAGGGTTTTTGAACCTGTATCCTTTGATTTCTTCGATCATGTTTTTCTCCTTTCGTAAGTTTTAAAAACATCGGGGCCGGAAATGCCCGACCCCGATGATTGTCTCTTATTTCTTATACTCTCTCAGAAATCATCTTAACGACGTCTTCGACTGTCTTGATGTCCATCAGTGCATCTTCTTCGATCTCATCCAGCTCAAAAGCCTCTTCAACAGCCATCATGAGGTCGATCTTGTCTACCGAGTCAGCATTAAGATCGTCAACGAACTGAGTGTCCATTGTGATCTGGTCTACAGCAACACCGAACTGCTCGGAAATAAGCATAGCAAGTTTTTCAAAAATCATTTTGTTAGCCTCCTTAAAGCTCTATCTAATTGTGGATTATAGCAAAGCTATTAGCTGTTGTAAACACTTTTAATGCAAAGTTTTTTCAGCTTTCCTGATTTTCTGCCGAGGGCTTGAACTCGGCCAGCAGATGAGCCTTTTCGGTTATCTCCTGAACAAATCCGCTGTTGACAAACTTATATGCCTGACGGATGGCACTGGTGGTGGCTTCGGGATCGCTGGAGCCGTGAGCCTTGATGATAGGACGTGCAATACCAAGCAGCGGCGCGCCCCCTACCTTCTTATAGTCCATCTTCTGCTTGAGACCGTCAAGGCCACTCTTGACCAGCAGCGCACCGATTTTGGTGAAAATACTCTTATAGAACATTCCCTTGAGGATCTCTACAAAATAAAGACCGAGGCCTTCGTATGTCTTAAGAACTACATTGCCGGTGAAACCGTCGGTCACCAGAACATCGGCCCCACCGAGAGCAATGTCGCGTCCCTCAATATTGCCGACAAAATTGATGAGGCCCTTTTCGTGCGCCTGCGTGAGAAGCTTGTATGCCTCAACGTGCATGGGTGTTCCCTTGCTATCTTCCGCGCCGTTATTGATAAGGCCTACACGAGGATTTTTGATTCCCAGCAGCTTCTCTACATAACAGGAACCCATGAAGGCGAACTGGACCATATCCTCGGGGTTGCAGACTACATTTGCGCCGCAATCGATAAGCAGCGAATAGCCCGACTTGGTGGGCAGGCAGGGTGCCAGAGCCGGACGGCGGATGCCCTTGATCCTCTTGAGGACAAAGGTGCTGCCTGCAAGAACAGCGCCTGTGTTGCCGGCCGAAAGGCCTGCATCGCCCTCGCCCTTTGCGAGAGCAGCCAGCATGACCGAGAGGGATGAATCCTTCTTGCGGCGGAATGCCATCGCAGGGCTGTCGTGCATATCAATGACCTCGGTTGTATGGACAACTGTGATCTTATCGCTCCCCTCTGCCTTTTCGCGTGCAAGGATGGAATTGATCTCGGCGCTGTCGCCATAAAGGCCGATCTCGAGATCGGGCATTTCGTTAAGAGCTCTTACAGCACCGGTTACCAGTGCGTCAGCGCCCTTATCGCTACCCATTACATCTATAAGTATCTTCATTTTACATCCTCCAATACGCTGGGCAGAAGTGTTTCAAGAGTCTCAAGTGCTCTCTCCGACACTTTGGTATATTTGGCCTGCTTGCCCTTTACTCGCTCGTCAAGGGCATCGATAATGCCAAAATTGATATTCATAGGCTGGAAGTTCTTTCCCTCATAGAGGCTGACATGGGCGCCGAGAGCGCCGAGAGCTGTCTTTGTAGGGAAATCCACAAGCTCCTTTCCAAGCATCATCTTTGCCATATTGATACCGCAGCTCATACCCGAAGCCGCCGACTCAACATAACCTTCTACACCGGTGATCTGGCCTGCAAACATGATATGCTCCTTGCCGATAACACGGAAGAAACGGTCCAGCCTGCCGGGAGATGAGATAAAGCTGTTGCGGTGCATAACACCGTAACGCAGGAACTCGGCATTCTCAAGGCCGGGGATCATCGAAAAGACCCTCTTCTGCTCGGGGAACTTGAGGTGTGTCTGGAAGCCCACTATGTTATACATGCTGGCTTCCTTGTTATCGGCACGAAGCTGCACTACCGCATAAGGCTCATTGCCTGTTCGGGGATCAGTAATTCCGCGGGGTTTCATGGGGCCGTAACGCAGAGTATCATCACCGCGGCGCGCCATTACCTCAACAGGCATGCAGCCTTCAAATACTGCCTTGTCCTCAAATCCCTTAACGGGAGCTTCCTCGGCTGTCTTCAGCTCTCTGACAAATGCATCATACTGCTCTTTATCCATGGGGCAGTTGATATAATCGGCATCTCCCTTGTCATATCTCGAGGCATAGAATGCCTTTTCCATATTGATGGACGAGAAGCTGACGATAGGTGCCGCCGCATCGTAGAAATGAAGGGTCATATCCCCTCCGAACAGCCTGCCGATGTCTTCAAAAAATTCGCCGTCGGTCAGGGGACCTGTGGCAATGATAACATTGCCTTCGGGGATCGCATCCAGCCTTCCGTAAATAACATTGATGTTGGGATGATTGTTGATTTTGTCTGTGATATACTCCGAGAAACCATCACGGTCGACCGCCATGGCTCCGCCGGCAGGAGTCTGGTTTACCAACGCGCTCTCCATGATAAGAGAACCGCAGCGCCTCATTTCCTCCTTGAGTAGTCCGGGCGCATTGGTAAGGCTGGCTCCGCGCAGCGAGTTGGAGCAGACCAGCTCGGCAAAATAGGGTTTGTGATGGGCGGGAGACATCTCCTGGGGCTTCATTTCATAAAGCTCAACTTCAATGCCTCTGATCGCCAGCTGCCATGCGGCTTCGCTGCCCGCAAGGCCGGCTCCGATGACCTTAACTTTATTGCTCATCTGTCTTTTTCTTCCTTCCGGGCTTTTTCTTGGGTGTTTCTTCGGTTGCCGCCGCAGCTTCTGTCTCTGCCTTAGGCTTGCGTCCCCTCTTCTTGGGCGCCTCTTCGGCCACTGCTGCTGCCTCGGTCTCTGCCTTGGGCTTGCGGCCTCTCTTCTTGGGTGCCTCTTCGGTCACTGCCGCTGCTGCC
The DNA here is from genome assembly GCA_017421885.1 of Clostridia bacterium. Next base: position 4,574 of record JAFOHJ010000235.1, on the reverse strand, counting down.
TCGGTCTCTGCCTTGGGCTTGCGGCCTCTCTTCTTGGGCGCCTCTTCAGTCACCGCCGCTGCGACCGCTGTCTCTGCCTTGGGCTTGCGGCCCCTCTTCTTGGGTGCCTCTTCAGCCGAAGCATCGGCAGCCTCGTCAGCCTTCTTTGCACGCGTCTTACGCTCAGGCAGAGGCTCTTCAAAGCCGCATCCCGGCTTATAGCAAAGGTTCTTCTTTTCTTCCTTGGTATATTTCTTAAAGATAACTCCGCCGCAGTTGGGGCATGTCTTCTTTGTAGGTGTATCCCATGTCATGAAGCCGCAGTCGGGGTTATGTTCGCAGCCATAATAGTAATAACCGCTCTTCGACTTCTTCTTAAGCAGCTTCGAGCCGCACAAAGGACATGCAACGCCGGTGTCCTGCGCGATGGGCTTGGTGTTCTTACACTCGGGGTAGCCGGGGCAAGCAAGGAACTTGCCGAAACGGCCTGCCTTGATGACCATCTTTCTGCCGCAAAGCTCGCAGACAATGTCGGTTTCTTCGTCCTTGACCTTTATGCGCTTTTTCTCGAGATCGATCTCGGCCTGAGCCAGTTCTTTTGCAAAATTATCATAATACTTGGCAAGGATATCGCGATAATCGGTCTTGCCGCTTTCGACTTCGTCGAGGGTATCTTCCATCTGAGCCGTGAACTTAAGGTCAACGATATCATTGAACTTATCGATCATCAGATCGGTGACCGCTTCGCCCAGCATAGTAGGCCTGAGAGCCTTGCCCTCCTTGGCAACATACTCACGGTCGAGAACGACCGAAATCGTAGGCGCATATGTGCTGGGGCGGCCAATACCCTTCTCTTCCATAGCCTTGATCAGTGAAGCCTCGGTGTATCTGGGAGGCGGCTGAGTAAAATGCTGTTTCGGCTCGGTGGAAAGATGCTTGGGGATGTCGCCTTCAGCAAGATGCGGCAGGTTGGCTGCGCCCTCGTCTTCGGGAGCATCGTCGCGGCTCTCTTCATAAAGAGCAAGGAAACCGCGGAAAGCCACAGTCTGGCCTGTTGTGCGGAAGATATATCCGCTGTTTTCAATATCGACTGTGACTGTGTTAAGGATAGCTTCGCTCATCTGGCTGGCAATAAAGCGTGACCAGATAAGGCGATAGAGCTTATACTGATCGGGAGAAAGATATCCCCTGATCATGTCGGGTGTGATAGAAGGATCGGAGGGTCTGATGGCTTCATGAGCATCCTGTGCGCCCTTCTTTGTCTTGAAAACACGGGCCTTCTGAGGCATATAGTCGCTGCCATAGTTATTCGCGATAAAATCCCTCGCCTGGGCGAGAGCCTGATCGGAAATTCTCAAAGAGTCGGTACGCATATATGTGATAAGACCGGTAACGCCTCTGTCACCCAGATCGATACCTTCATAAAGCTCCTGCGCGATCGACATGGTGCGTCTTGCAGCCATCGAAAGCTTGCGCGAAGCCTCCTGCTGAAGGGTGGATGTTATAAAGGGAGGTGCAGGCTGGCGCTTTTTCTTTCCCAGCTTGACCGAATGTACCTTAAAGGGATGTCCGTCGATAGCATCGAGGATCTTCTGTGTTTCTTCGGCATTGGCAAGCTCGATCTTTCCGTTCATATCGCCCTGGAAGGAGGACATGAAGGGGATAGCATCCTTCTCGAGCTTGACTTCGATGCTCCAGTATTCCTTGGGCTCAAAAGCACGGATCTCGCGCTCGCGGTCGACCACCATTCTCGTTACGGCCGACTGTACTCTGCCCGCCGAAAGGCCGGTCCTTACCTTGCGCCACAGGAAGGGCGAAAGCTTATAACCGACTATTCTGTCGAGAATACGGCGCGCCTGCTGAGCATCAATGAGGTTCATATCCAGCTCTCTGGGCGACTGTACCGCTTCGGTGACTGCTTTTCTTGTAATCTCGTTAAAAGTGATACGCTGTGTCTTGCTGTCGTCCAGCTCCAGCAGTTCCTTAAGATGCCACGAAATAGCTTCGCCTTCGCGGTCAGGGTCGGTTGCGAGGAAAACGGTGTCTGCCTTGTCGGCCGCCGTCTTCAGCTTTTTGATGATCTTATCTTTACCTTCAATAGGAATATATTTAACTTCAAAATTATTATCTACATCAACGCCCAGCTCTTTTTTGGGCAGGTCACGCAGATGGCCCATCGAGGCCTCGACGCTATAGCCCTCGCCGAGATATTTTGTTATTGTCTTCGCCTTTGCGGGCGACTCTACAATAAGTAACTTAGACATTAAAGTCCTCCGTTCTAACGAGTTCTCTCATAATAATTGCCGGGACGCTGGGCTACCTCGCCCATTATCTCCAGCATGGTAAGCCGCGCAAGAACATCGCCAACATCCATGCCCGTCCTTTCGACGATGGCATCAAGGTGGGATATCTTGCCTATGGCTTCGAGCACTGCCCTGTCCTGTGGGTCGCGATCGTCCACAGCAGGCTCAGGCTCGGGTATATGCTGAATCACAGGCTCATAACTGCCTGCGGCATAATTGCCTGTTTCATAAGATTCATATTCGATGATGCTGTTCGGGCGGAACAGATCGCTTATATACGACCCTTCTCTGTATTCCGTCTGTTTTGGCAGACTTCTGCTTTTAGCCGGAGCTTTGACCCTCATTTTCAGTTCGCTCAGAATATCGGCTGCCGAAGTTACCAGTGCAGCGCCTTCTCTGATAAGCTGATTGGTTCCCATATGATCATCGATGTCAATAGGACCGGGAATGGCATATACATCCCTGTTCTGTTCGATTGCGCGTGCAGCTGTCACAAGGCTGCCGCTTTTATTCTTTGCCTCAACAACAAGAACGCCGTTGCTCATGCCGCTGATGATCCTGTTACGGCTGATAAAGCTCCCCTTGTGGGTCTGGCTTCCAGGAGGATACTCCGATACAACTGCGCCCGAACTTATTATCTCGCGCATCAGCCCACGGTGTTCAAAGGGGTAGCATTTATCAATAGGTGTTCCGAGAACGGCCACCGTCAGTCCCCCTCCGTCGATAGCACCGCGATGGGCGGCTCCGTCCACTCCGGCTGCCATACCCGAAATAACGGCTACTCCGTTTCGGGCAAGATCATAGGCGATCTGGGAAGCATTGGCAAGGCCCGACACCGTCGCCTTTCGCTGACCGACGATAGCTACTGCGGGAACTCCGGTAAGATCGGGCAGATTGCCTCTTACATACAGCACAGTTGGAGGATCGGGTATAGTGCGAAGCATGGCAGGATAACGATCGTCGAGATAGTCGATGGGTGTGGCACGGCATTTGCTGCAAGCTTCGAGAATATTCTTGACCTCTCTCATGCTTTTATCCCAAAGTCCTTCCACCTCCTGTGGAGAAGTCCCTTTGGGCAATGCCTCCATGATGACCGAGGCATAGGAAGAGTATATAACCTCTGCACTGCCCAGCTTTTCGAGCAGCATAGCTTTCTTCTTTTTTGACAGTCCGTTTACAAGGCTCAGCCAGATACTGTACTCGATCATCTCTTACACCTGTCTTTTTTATCTGTCTTTCGACATTTCATACATAAATACCGATGCCGCAACTGCCGCATTAAGCGACTGAATGCCATTAATCGGTATGATAACATGTTTGTCGCACTTGTCAAGAGCATCGGACGAAAGTCCGTTTGCCTCATTGCCGATCATCACGACAGCATTGCCGGGCATGACCGAGCTTATCTCAACAGCCTTGTCGCTGAGAGCCGCCGCATACACAGGCAAGCCGAGGCGTTTTGCCTCTTCCATAAGCTGATCCAACGTAAGAAAACAGGTGTTCACCCTGAACACCGATCCCATGGTGGATCTTACCGTCTTGGGCGAATATAGGTCGGCACAGCTGCCTACAAAGACAACCGTATCTATGCCGAATGCCTCGGCAGTCCTTACCACCGTGCCAATATTACCGGGGTCGGCAACATTCTCGAGAGCCATTATGTGCCTGCCCTCAAGGCTTCCCCTTACGGGCATATGACATGTGAACACAATGCCCTGAGGAGTTTTGACATCGCTTATTTTTTCAAGGACCGATGCCGGGACCTCGTATATCTCTGCACAATCCGGAATAATAGGCAGCTCGGTTCCCTCGCGAACAAAAACTCTGCCAATGCGTGCTCCGCCTTTTACAGCTTCGTTCAGCATGACAGCACCTTCACAGAGGAACATCCCTGCATTGTGGCGTTCTTCTCTGCTTTTAAGCAGCTTTGCAGTTTCCTTGATTACGGGATTATCTCTTGATGTAATCTTATTTCTCATTGCTTACCACCCACACATCGTTATCAAGTCCCATGATAACTGCCACATCATCCTTTTGAATAACATAATCGGCACTCGGATTTATGAGCCTATCATAATTCTTGATCAAAAGCACATTAATATTATATTTCGACCTAAGGTTAAGTTCTCTCAGCTTCTTGCCTGTCCAGTGTGCCGGGCATCTGACCTCAACCACTTTATACTCTCCGCCTATGTCAATATAGTCAAGCATTCTTCCCGAAGAAAGTATCCTTGCCATTCTTTTGCCCATATCTGCTTCAGGAAATACTATCTGATCGGCGCCGATCTTCTG
>JAFOHJ010000030.1 GCA_017421885.1 Clostridia bacterium | reverse complement strand
TCGGGCGAGATAGTCCTCGCACAGCCTAAAAACTGATAAACAACAAACATGAACCCCGGCTGCAAAGCATTGCAGCCGGGGTTTTTGCGCTTAGGAATAAAGCTTGTTTTTCTTTTTGAGATACCAGAAGTATGCCACACATATTATGACTGACAGCAGCGAGGCTGCAGGGGCTGCAAGACCCATGTGCCAGAGAGTGACTCCGGCCATTTTGCTGGCGAAATAAGATACTGGAACACGCACCATAAAAGTGGCTATTATGTTGTGTGCGGCCGTTACAAGCGACTTGCCGCAGCCGCTGAAATAGGAATTAAGGTTGAATACGAAGCAGACCAGTATGCAGTCCCACGAATAGGTCAGCAGATACTGAGCTGCAGCCTCGATAACGTCAGGATCCTTTGTAAATATGGACGCGCAAGTCTCGGGGATGATCTGAGCAACGACAAACAGCACACCCGAAACAATAAGGGAATAGAGAATGCTTGTTGTCATAGTCTTCATTGCGCGTTCAGGCTTACGTGCACCGATATTCTGGCCGACCATCGTGGCTGTTGCCGCCGAGAATGCCCCGGGAGGCAGCATGAAGAAGGAGATAAGCTTCTCAGTAACGCCTACAGCAGCCGAAGCAACAAGACCCATGCTGTTGATGATGGCCGTGATGATAAGGAAGGACACACTGATAAATGCGCTCTGAAGAGCCAGCGGTGTGCCTACCTTGAAGATCCATCTGAGCGAATAGCCGTCTATCCTGAGATGACGGCGGCCGAACTCGAACTCAAATCCCTCTTTTTTCATATGCAGAAGAGACAGCAGGAAGCTCACTCCCTGAGCCAGCACGGTTGCCAGTGCAGCGCCTGCCGCCTCCATGCCGAACACACCTACAAAGACATAGTCGGCAATGATATTGAGAACACAGGCGATGAAGATAAACTTTACAGGTGTCTTCGAGTCACCCATGCCGCGGAAAATGCCGGCTGTGACGTTATATCCGAGAATAAAGGGAACACCGCAGGCACAGATGCGGACATAATCCATCGTCTGTTCAAAAGCCTCCTGAGGCGTCTGCATAAGTGCCACCATCTGACGTGTGAAGATCAGCATAAGAGGTGTTAGGATGACTCCTATCACGGCAAAGGCCACCGCCATGGTTCCCACCGCCTTTGCCGAGCCGTCGTCATTCTTTCGGCCTATCTGTTGCGCCAGCAGGACTGTGCCGCCGGTGCAGAGACCGAGAACGGCATGGGTTATGGTGTTCAGTATCTGGCTGCCGGTGGAAACGGCCGATACAGCCGCCGAGCCCGAAAACTGGCCTACTACGAACATATCGGCTGCGCCGTAGAGCGACTGCAGCAGGTTGGCAAGCAGGAACGGGACGGCAAATCTGATGAGCGCAGGACCTATCCTGCCCTCGGTAAGCGAATATTCTTTCATATACTTTATCCTTTCTGTGTATTAAAAAACCGGATAAAATGAGGCCTTTGGCCACCATCTTATCCGGTATTACATACCCTCCGATGAACGTTGTTTATTCTAATACTTAAATTATTAACTGTCAAGGGCCGACATCAGTTCTCCATCGTGCTTTTGAGAAAAAGACAGAAAAAATTATACTTGAATCATAACAACAAACACGAAAGGAGGCCCGCACATGGACAAGCTTTTTGAAACCGCACTCCGTGAAAAATACCGTTATCCCGATGAAAAGGGTATATCGACCGAGGCTCTCTGGGATCTGAGCGACAGTCAGCTCGACCAGCTGTTCAAAACTCTGAACCGCCAGCTCAAAGCTGCCCGTGAAGAAGAAAGCCTGCTCAGCACTACCTCTGACACCGAAGCTGACGAGCGAAAGATCGCGGTCATCCGCCGCATCGCAGAGATCAGACGCGAAGAGCATAAGCGCAGAGGTTTCTTCGGATGGATCAGAAGTCTGTTTTCAAAATAGGCCGGACATCGAAAATCCAGGGGCCTTTTGAGAAACCCCGAACAGAAAATTATACTTAAGCCATAACAAAAACAAATCTAAAACAAAGGAGAACAACACCATGACACAGATCAATTTCCACGAAACAGAATTCCTTAATTTCAGAAACGCATTTATCAGAAACTTTGACAACCTCAAGAACACTGAAAATACTGTGATCCTCAAGGCAGACGTTGATATGGACGAGCTTTGGAACCTTTATCTTGATTCCTTTGAACCCGGCTTCAACGAGATCTACCGTGTAAGACGCGAGCACGACTGCTCCACCGACCGTCAGGTCATCAAGCACTGCGGCAATATGCTTTTCGTCACAGAGAAGGAAGGCAATTATGAAGTAAAGACTGTATGGGATTTCGAATCTCCCGAAGCAATGTATACACCCGTTATCAAGGCCGTTGATGCTTTTGTAAAGACAGCTCCCATCGCCTCTCCCTTCTATTCCGACCGCAAGGCTATCGGATCTCTCGAGTCTCACGCCCTCAATGCCGATGGTGAGATCGAAACATACAACCACTTCCGCGTAGAATATCCCGCAAATATCGTTGTAAATCCCTATAAGATCGGTGAATACACAGGAGAATACATCACTCATAAGGATGTATTCAAGCGCTCGATCACCGAGCTTGATCTCGAATCCCTCAAGCTCGTCCTCGATCTCTGTGAAACAAAGAATATCTACCGTGGCGAAGAGAAGGTCTATGACCTCAGAAAGATCATCGCCCTCATCGAAGAATATAATGCCCTTGCTGACGATAAGCAGCGCGAGCTCTTCATCTGGCACAAGGCTGCTTCGGTCTCCGGATCAGTAAAAAACTATTACAACAACCCCGTTGCAAAGCTCGCCATCAACATCGACGAGGGTATGGATCTTGATGTAGCCGTAAGAAAGTATGAATCCATGATGGCTCCCACAAGCTACATGAACTCCCGCCCCTCTATCGTCACAGCATCGATGGTCAAGTCGGCTGAAAAGACACTCACAGAGGATCTCGGCCTTCCCGTCCAGGCTCTCGTCCGCAGATTTGCAAATCTCTCCGATATCTCGATCAATAATCTTCTCTTCTGCAACCGCGACGCATCCATCCGCGTTCAGGGTGCAAAGAAGGCTGGCGGTCTTCTCGGCCTCCTCGGCATGAACGACGATAATTCGGGTGACCCCCGCAAGCTCTCGGGCGTCAGAGAGATCTCTATCAAAGATTTTGTCGATAATGTCCTCCCCAAGGCCAAGAATGTCGAGCTCTATGTTGAGAATCGTCACGAACGCAACCTTGTTTCTCTCATGGCTCCCACAGTTGAGCACGCAAACCTTTTCAAGTGGAACAACAACTTCTCCCACACATATAAGAACGACCTCGCCGACTCTGAGCTCAAGCAGCAGGTAAAGGCTGCAGGCGGCGATGTCGACGGCGTCCTCCGCTTCTCCATCATGTGGAACGATAAAGACAGATTTGACGGATGCGACAACGATGCCCATGCCATGACCCCCGGAGGCCACATTTTCTTCGCTGACAAGAAGAACTACTCGACAGGCGGTGCTCTCGATGTAGATATCATCAACCCCTCCCGCGACAAGAAGGCTGTTGAAAACATCACCTTCCCCTCCCTCGAAAAGCTCAAGGCAGGCGATTACGAGTTCTATGTAAATTGCTTCTCCAGACATGAAGGCACAGCCGGCTTCCGCGCCGAGATCGAGTTCGATGGCAGAATTTATTCTTACGATTATCCCTATGCACTCGGATACAAGCAGGATGTTCCCGTTGCCACCGTCCACTATGACGGCCGCGGCAACTTCTCCTTCAAGAAGGAGAACCTCAAGTCGACAGCTTCGGGCGGAGCATCCAGAGAGATTTGGGGCATCAAGACCAACTCTTATGTTCCCGTCACAGTCGCCTGCTACTCGCCCAACTACTGGGATGAGCAGGACGGCATCGGCAATCGCCACTATCTCTTCATGCTCAAGGGCTGCGTAAACGACGAAAAGCCCGTTGCCATCAAGGGTGAATACCTCAAGCATGAGCTCATGGCTCACAGAAAGACCTTTGCATATCTCGAAAACCAGATGCGTGTTCAGGACACCGAAGACCAGCTCTCGGGCCTCGGCTTCTCCTCCACACAGAACAACCACTTCTACGTAAGAGTAGAAACATCGACTGAGTCCATCTACAAGGTCCTCGTGATCTGATAACAATAACAAACCAACAGGAGGTAAATATAATGGAAAAGATGTTTGAAACCGCGGTTCGTCAGAAGTACCGCTATCCCTTCAAGGGCATGATCTCGACAGAGGACCTCTGGGACCTCTCTCTCGCCAATCTCGATGCTGTCTTCAAGGTGCTTAATGCCGAAAAGAAGCAGTCGGAGGAAGAGTCGCTCCTCTCTGTCAAGTCTGACAAGGATACCGCCCTCGACAACAAGATCGCTATCGTGCGCTATATCGTTTCGGTAAAGCTTGATGAACGCGAAAAGGCCGCCAAGGCAGCCGAAGTCAAGGCACAGCGCGAGAAGATCCTCTCGATCATGGCAAACAAGCAGGAGGCCGATTTGGCAAACAAGTCGATCGAAGAGCTCAAGGCCATGCTCGAAGAACTCAAGTAAAATACAGAAAGACCACCCCAAGGGGTGGTCTTTTATTCTATGCCCAATATTTCTCTCATCCGGCTGTTCCAACCGATATTTCCGATAATTCTGTATCTTGGCGAATAATCAGTTTTGCCCATTTCCATGTAGGAAATATAATTTCCCCATGTGACATCAATGTTCATAAAATCATGCCCGTTTTTAAAATCAATGCGAATCATATATCCTTCTGTAGTAGGGTCGATATCACCCGGCTGCAGATCTCTGTTACCGGGTTTGCTGATCCATTTCTGATTGATTATCCAATGCCCGTATGTGTTTTTTATGAGCTCGACTATCTGTTCTTTCTGTTTGTCATCAGGATAATAGTGATCCCACTTATGTTCTGTAATGGCTGTTCCCATCGAAACACTCGTGCATACCTCATATTCTCTTATTATCTCGATCTCACAATCGGTAGTAATGTCGGAAAGACCATTTATCTCTTTTCCTGTGAAATAAAACCAATCAAGAAAAACAAGCAGAGCTGCTGCGATCAGAATACTTTTTAAAATTTTCTTTTTCACAAAATCCCCCT
>JAFOHJ010000029.1 GCA_017421885.1 Clostridia bacterium | reverse complement strand
TGACCGACATTATCTCGGCCAGCTTGCCGTGTTCCTCTTCGGTGGCCTGTGACAGTGCTGCTCTCAGGCCCTCGATCCTGCCCTCGGTGTCGCCCGACTGCTTCCGGGCCTCGTCTATCTCGTCAAGCAGAGCCTCAAGCTCGGCCTTCTTTTCGTCAAGCTTTGCCTCAAGTTCATCTTTAAGATCATTCTTTTCATTGAGTCTGGCCTCCAGCTCGGCTTTGCGGCTCTCGCGCATCTCAACCTCGCGTCTTCCGCTTTCAAGTCCGAGATTGGCATTTCTAAGCTCGCTCTGAGCAACTGCAAGGTTCGATTCGCATTCGGCAAGCCTGTCTCTGATCTCGCTCAGCGCATTTCTCGCCTCTTCCAGCTCAACATCCTTGTTTCTGATCTTTTCGCTGAGTTCGCCGCTCTTCTCATAGCTGCGTTCAAGCTCGCTCTTTCGCGATGCCAGCAGCCTCTCGGCGTTATCATGGTCGATCTTTGCCGTCTTTATAAGGCCCTCGAGCCTGTCAAGCTGGCTGACCGCCGATGCTACCTCTATGTCGCGCAGCTCGTCGCGCAGAAGCAGATATTTTTTTGCCTTCTCGGCCTGTTCCTTAAGGGGGGCAACTCTTGTTTCAAGTTCGCCGATAATGTCGCGAAGTCTTATAAGGTTTTCTTCCGCCTTCTGAAGCTTGCGGTCGCTTTCTTCCCTGCGAAGGCGAACTTTGCTTATGCCGGCCGCTTCTTCAAAGATCTCGCGTCGTTCGGCGCTCTTTACCGAGAGGATCTCGTCGATTCTGCCCTGGCCGATCATGGCATAACCGTCAATGCCCAAGCCGGTGTCCATAAACATCTCGCGGACATCCTTAAGCCTTGCCGCACGGCGGTTTATATAGAACTCACTTTCACCCGAACGATAGTATCTTCGGGTGACGGTGATCTCGTTATACTCAAGAGGTATAGAGCCATCGCTGTTATCAACAGTGATCGATACCTCGCAGAAACCCATGCTGCTGCGCTTGCGCGTGCCGCCGAAGATGACATCTTCCATGCGTCCTCCACGCAGAGTCCTGGCCGACTGCTCGCCCAGTACCCAGCGAATGGCATCAGAAATGTTTGATTTGCCGCTGCCGTTGGGACCTACTACAGCGGTAACGCCGTCGGAAAAAGTAAGCATAGTTTTGTCAGGAAACGACTTAAAGCCCTGAATTTCTATCGCTTTTAAACGCACCGCCGCACCTCTTTTCATTAAATATTACGTGTTCACATAAAAATTCAGTTTATTATACCAATTTTCACAGCTTTTTTCAAGAGGGACAGCCTATATATAGTCATCCATCGATAAGCTTTTCAAATTAAACAACATCTTTATATTGAATTATCGTATATTATTTGACGATACCTATGTACCGGTGTTATCCTTTGTGCACTATTTGCATGGCATTGGTCTGCCGGTCTACAGCTGGCTCAAAAAGAAAAAATAAATATTATTGCCCCGATCCAACCGGATCGGGGCAATTCTAACATAAGCTGCATACAAAACAAAAAGAGCCACCCAAAGGTGACTCTTAGTGGTGGACGATACAGGACTCGAACCTGTGACCCCCTGCACGTCAAGCAGGTGCTCTAGCCAACTGAGCTAATCGTCCATTTTGCTGGCCTTTCGGTCAACATTGGTTAT
>JAFOHJ010000234.1 GCA_017421885.1 Clostridia bacterium | reverse complement strand
CACCATGCACATATTACGGTCGCTGGCATGGTTAACAAGGTAATCGCTGAGCTTCATATAGCTGTCGCGGCCATAGAAATCGTCGGCATTGATGACGCCGAAGGGGCCGTCGATGTGATTTCTGGCACACCACACCGCATGGCCGGTGCCCCAGGGCTTTGTTCTGCCCTCGGGGCAGGTGTATCCCTCGGGAACCATATCGGTGCTCTGGAATGCATAATCCACCTCCAGCAGGCCCTCTGCACGGTTGCCGATGACCTCTTTGAAGGTGTCGAGCAGCTCTTCGCGGATAAGGAACACTACCTTGCCGAAGCCGGCCTTCCATGCGTCGTAAATCGAATAGTCAATAATGATCTCGCCGTTGGGGCCCAGGGGCTCGATCTGCTTAAGGCCGCCGAAACGGCTGCCCATGCCTGCCGCCAGAACGAGAAGTGTAGGTTTTTTCATATCGTCCTCCGTAATGTGTATACTGTTGCCATATACCAACAGTATACGACAAGCGGAGGATTTAATCAACCTTGATATGCCCTCAGTCCGTGCATAAATCCGTTAAGTGCCGCGGTGTAGATGTTGCCTCCGATGACCTCGCCGCCCAACACAAGAAGGTCGCACATCACCTCGCCGTCAAAACCGGGATAGCTGCTTAAGGGGTATGTATATAGCTCCACCTGCCTGCCCTTGTAGGCCGCAAGGTCAAAACCGCACTCCAGCTGAAGCGCATTATAGTTTGTATACACATCGTCGAACACCTGAGGTATCACCACCTCGCGGCTGACCACCGGCTCGCCGCCCACCTCATAGCCCAGCGACTCGATATATGCCACTCTGTCCTCCTCGCTGCCTGCCGGTTTTATGGCGACGGATGCCGCCTCGGCCTTTTTCTCGGGCACGGCAAGAATAACCGCGGCGATCACAACGGCTATGGTCAGCAGGATGCAGAGTGCCCTCTTTTTTGAAAACTTGATGGTTTTTATAATCATACGCTCACCTCTGCCCTATTGTTATTCAGCATAACGCAGCCTTATGACATAAATAAAAGGCAAAGGCCGCTTAAACGTCCTTTGCCTTTTTGACCATATACCTGTTACCAGGGACTGCTTACCATTTCGGCCCCCAGCGAAAAAGCCTTTTCCAGCTCTTTGGGGAAGACCTCGTCGTGACGCGCCTTCTTTGCCTCGGGGTCGAACATGGTCCAGTTGTATAAGTCATAATTATTGACCTGCAGGGTGTTGCCTGCGATCATTACCTTTGTGGGGCCCACCATGCCGCTGAGAGTGCTCTTGTATTTCTCGAGCATATCGGAATAGCCGATCCTGTCATAGGCCTCTTCAGCGCAGTTGCTGGTCATTATGAAAAGCACCGGGATGAGATGGGTGTTATAGCTTCGGGGCTCGGTCTTGTAGGTCAGAGCCTGGAATACCAGCCTTTCATAAAGCGAACGGAAGGCGGCGCTGACATCTCCCAGATAATTGGGTGTTCCTATGATAAGTCCGTCGGCCTCTCTGATGGCCTCGAGGACGGGTGTAAGGGCATCTTTGTAAACGCACTTTCCCTGATGGCCGGGCAGCTTGCAGCCGAAGCAGGAAATGCATCCGGTGAACTTTCCGAGGCTGTAAAGGTCAAATATCCTGACTTCTGCCCCCTCTGCCTTGGCACCCTTTGCCGCCTCGCGGACAAGAGAGGATGTGTTCCACTTTGTTCTGGGGCTGGCATTTATCGCAACTATCTTCTTCATAAAAACCTCCGGTTTTAAAAACGGGCTCCCCTAAGGGAGCCCGAAGAAAATCAATGTATCTTAGTCGATAAAGACATACTTGGAGAGACGCTCCATAGCTTCCTCTACACGAGACAGAGGCAGAGCCAGATT
>JAFOHJ010000233.1 GCA_017421885.1 Clostridia bacterium | reverse complement strand
GCCGTCGTCCTTATGCCCGTGGGCGCCATCGAGCAGCACGGCCCACATCTGCCTGTGGCCACCGACCTTATTACTGCTGAATGGGTAAGCTTCCTGACCGCCGAAAAGCTCGATGCAAAAGGTGTCCCCGCGGTCGTTGCCCCTTCCTTTGCAATTGCAAACTCGATGCACCACATGAGTTTTGCCGGAAGCCTGAGCATAGAGCCGCGCACATTTATTCAGGTACTGCTTGAACAGTGCCGCGCCATTGCGGCTCAGGGTTTCAGAAAGATCGCCCTTGTAAACGGACATGGCGGCAACACCGCTCCCCTCGCCACCGCGCTTATCGAGATCAACCGCGAGCTGGGCTTTCCTGTTTTTGTCGTTCCCTCTACCGGTGGAGTGGATGAGACCCCCTTCCTTACCGATCAGCCCTCGATGATGCATTCGGGTGAAGTAGAAACATCTATCATCCTTGCCTATGACGAGAGCCTTGTAGACCCCTCCTATCTTGATCTGCAGGGCCCCATTGAAAGCCCCATAAGCTATGAGGATGATGGCTCGATATCCACCTTCCACCGTATGGAGTCTCACACCCAGAACGGCATTATGGGCGCCTCTTATGCCGCAACCAAGGAAAAAGGCCTTGCTCTTGTCGCCGCCTACAGCGACAAGATAGCCGATGTGCTCTCCGATCCCCTTCTCTGGGCTCTTCCCGTCTGATATGGCACAAAATCCGGTTGCTTTTCCCTCTGTTCTCCTGTAAAATAAAAGAGATTATGCTAAAAAATATTTATGTTTATCATAGGAGAGAAAAATGTTAACTGTATCTGACGTAAGTGTTGCTTTTCCCGGGCAGACACTGTTCAAAAACGTAGACCTTAAGTTCACCGATGGCAACTGCTATGGCATCATCGGTGCAAACGGCGCCGGCAAGTCGACCTTCCTGCGCCTCCTTTCGGGTCAGCTCGAACCCACCACCGGCAATATTTCCATGCCTCCCAAGACCCGTATGTCGGTTCTTAAGCAGGACCACTTTGCCTTTGACGAATATACTGTTCTCGACACAGTAATCATGGGCAACAAGGAGCTCTATGACATTGGTAAGGAAAAGGATGCCATCTATGCAAAGCCCGATTTTTCTGACGAAGACGGCATGCGTGTTGCCGACCTCGAGGGTCTGTTCGCCGAAATGGGCGGTTGGGAAGCCGAAAGTGATGCCTCCAAACTGATCCAGGGCCTCGGCCTCAGCGAGTCTATCCTCTACAGCCAGATGTCCTCCCTTCCCGACAGCGACAAGGTCAAGGTACTGCTGGCTCAGGCTCTTTTCGGCAACCCCGAGATCGTACTCCTTGACGAGCCTACAAACGAACTGGACATTGAAGCCATCCGCTGGCTCGAAGACTTCCTCTTCGACTATCCCGGAACTGTACTCGTTGTATCCCATGACCGTCACTTTCTCAACAATGTCTGCACCCATATCGTTGACATCGACTATGGCCAGATCAAGATGTATGTAGGTAACTACGAGTTCTGGTATGAGTCCAGCCAGCTGATCCAGCGCCTTATCAAGGCTCAGAACAAGCGTGCCGAAGAAAAAATCGCCGAGCTCCAGAGCTTTATCGCCCGCTTCTCGGCAAATAAGTCCAAGTCGCGCCAGGCAACCTCCCGTAAGAAGCTGCTCGACAAAATCACTATCGAGGAGATGCCCGCCTCCAGCCGCCGTTATCCCTTTGTCGGCTTCACCCCCACCCGTGAGCCCGGCAAAGATATCCTTGCTGTAAACAGCATCTGCAAGACCGGCGAAGACGGCCTGCCTCTGCTGCAGGATGTTTCCTTCCGCCTTGACCGAACCGATAAGGTGGCTGTGCTCAGCGAAAACCCCCTTGCCGTCACCGAGCTGTTCAAGATCATCATGGAGCAGTCGCAGCCCGATTCCGGCTCCTTCAAGTGGGGCAACACCATCAGCGTTTCTTACTTTCCCAAGGATAACGGCGACTTTTTCGACGATGTCGACCTGAATCTCATTGAGTGGATGCGCCAGTATACCACCACCGAAGACACCGAAACCTTCCTTCGCGGCTTCCTCGGCCGTATGCTCTTCTCGGGCGATGAAGTGTACAAGCCTGCAAAGGTCCTCTCGGGCGGCGAGCGTGTAAGATGTATGCTGTCGCGCATGATGCTGTTCGGAAGCAACCTGCTCGTTCTCGACCAGCCTACCAACCACCTCGACCTCGAAAGCATCACCGCCGTAAACAACGGCCTGCGTGATTTCAAGGGCGTAGTTATCTTCACCTCTCATGACCATGAGTTCATTCAGACCATTGCAAACCGTATCATCGAAATCACTCCGGACGGCATCATTGACCGTATGTGCAGCTACGATGAATACCTTGAATGGAAAAAAGAACGTGAAGCAAAATAGGAGGCAACTATGGAAATCGGTAAAACTCTTACAATCACTGAAACTGTTGAAGAAAGCAAACTTGCCTGCAATGTAGGCAGCGGCGCGGTGGAAGTATTCGCAACTCCGATGATGATTGCGCTCATCGAAAAATGTGCAGCAGCCTGCGTGCAGGACGAACTGCCGGAAGGTGATGCAACCGTCGGCACTCTCATCAATGTGAGCCACGTTGCGGCAACTCCTGTCGGTATGAAAGTCAGCGCAACCGCAACCGTTACCGCTGTGGAAGGCAGAAAAATCTGCTTCTCTGTAAAAGCGGAGG
>JAFOHJ010000232.1 GCA_017421885.1 Clostridia bacterium | reverse complement strand
TGCTTGACGGTGACATAGGAGCCGATGGGAGCCGGGACGGGAGGAAGCTCCAGTCCCAGCTCGCTCAGACGTTTTTCGGCGTTCATTTATTTTACCTCTTCAGCATAGCCCAGCTCGACGAGGAGCCTTGCATAGGCATCAACCGCCTCGGGGGCATAGATGTTGAACTCGTATGCCAGCTCGCGTGCAGCCTCGAGGGTCGTGCGCTTGCCGTCCAGCAGATAATCGACTGCAATGCCTGCGGCATGGCCCAGCTTGCGGCCATGTTTCGAAATATATTCATGCAGCTTGGCATCGGCCTCTTCGCCGAACATACCGACAAACTTGTCGATCATGATGGGAACGCTCTTCTTGCGGCGAACAACGAGGGTATATTTGTCGCGCTGTGTCTTTGTGGCGATGTTCTTCACGGGACGGGCAAGGGGATCAAAGCCAATGAGAGCCTTTACAAGGGCGACTACGCGCTTCTTCTCGGCCTCGAGCTCATCGGTGAAATCACCTTCGAGCCACTGGGCAAAGTTATCGATGGAGGCAAGGCGCCACTTTGTATAGCGGGCAACACGGCCATGATAGAACTTGGGATCAAGCGCGCCGCGATTGATCTTTGTCTGGAGATCGGTGATATATGTTGCTGTTCTTGCAAGGCCCGTGTTGCAGAGCTCGCCGATGTCGGCAGGCTCGAGGTTTGCAAGGGTGTATGCATAGGAGGCGGCGAGAGTTGCCGAACGGGAAAGGATATAGGGATCGACCTTGTCGAGAGTATCGGTGGAGGTGTGATAATACTTATCGGGCCACTGTCCCAGCATGAGGCAAGGAATATTGGTCTGAGGATCGCTGAATACAACATGGTCAGAACCGCCCGAATAGTCGGTCATATGGCTGTTGAAGAGGGGGCAGTAGGCATCGGGCATCATGCCGGTGACCTGGCGCTTGACCTCGTCAAGAATGACGGCTGCGGCATCGGAAACGATGGAGGGAGTTTCAAGAGGGATGTCGGTGATTGTGATGGGGCCGTAGCCATGATCCTGACGTCCGCCTACCATATCGAGGTTGAAGGCTGCCTTGATCTTTTTTGCCTCAGCGCCGATCTTTTCAAGATATGCATATGTGCCTGTGAACTCGGGAACCAGCAGAACTCTTACGCCGCGCTTTAGGGGAGCCAGTTCGCCGGTCTCGGTGAGCATCTTGATGGTCTTGATGGCTTCCATTACGCAGGCTGTGCCGCTGGCATTGTCGTTCGCCGAGGAACGGGGATGGCACAGATGGCCGACCAACAGGATCTCCTCGTCCAGCTCGCCGGGCAGATAGGCTGTTACATTCTCGATCTCGCCGTCATAGATGGAAGAATCGACATAGCACTTTACCTGAGGACGCTTGCCTTCCTTTGCAAGCTTTGTGCAGAGCTCGGCGAATCGGTCACCCTCTCTGGGAGAGAGAACAAAGCCGAAAGCCGTTTTCTGACCCGGCTTCCACCAGAAGGAGGTATAGCGCAGGGTGTCGGACTGGTCGTGGCGGCCGCGGACATGGGGATCCTGCAGGACAAAGTCGGTGATGAGGCCGACTGCGCCGCGCTTTTCGACTACCCAGCTGTATACCTTGTTGATATCGTCGCGGACGAAGACCATTTTGCCTTCGAAATCGACATTCTTGTAATTTGCTTCATCGGTGCCCTTGTCGAGCATAATGACTTCCAGGGGCACGTTGCGGAAATCACAGGGGGCGCTCTTCTGAATGACCGAGATGGCGCAGGCATCAAAGTCGGCAAGGCGGCGCTCTTCGGGATCGACGAGGTCGCACCATGCTGCTTTGCAGTCCCACTCCTTGAAGGAGGGATATGTGCCGAAAATAACATCCTCGCGTGCAGGATAGGAGAGGACCTCGGCGTTACTGAATCCCCAGCGCTCAAGTTTGCGCTGGCAGTGCTCGGCAGCGGCGCGGAAGCCGGTGGAACCCTGGATACGATGGAAGGTGGATACTTCGGCAACGGTCTGGAAAGCACGGTCGCCGCTGATGTGCTTAAGGAATGTTCTTGTGTTATTTCTGATCATAATACTTCTCCTTATAATCATATTATTTTGTCCTGTTAGGTTCATTGTAGGCGATTTGCACAAAAAAAGCAACTGATAGTGAGTTTTGTTATGCGAAATTATGCAGTGCAGGTTTGGGTGGTTTAATTATTCGGATAAGAGAAAGAAAATACACAAAAAGTTAACTGAAAACTTACAAAAAAGTTGACAAAAAGGGGGGTATATGCTATTATCATTCCATACCTCACATTTGCTATGAGGTAGAGGTCGCGTTTACGATCAGTAACTTTGCGGAGGCCGAAAGCCTGTGAAACAAAGCGAAAGGCGTCGACGCCGAAGCCGCACGTCAGAACTGCGGTTGGGACTGTTGCCGAAAGGTGCAGGACTGTCTTTGAAGGAAAGTTACCACCCTTCAAAGGAGAGCTATCCCAGGGTAAATTGTGTTAGGTATGACCAGGTACATAAGAAGTAATTATGTGTCCATGTGTTATCCTTAACGCATGGGCTTTTTTGTTTGTCAAAAAAGCCCCCGGGAACTAACGGTAAGAAAATATTAAACCGGAGGAAAAAGAAATGTCCACCAAGAACAAGAAGGGCTTTACAATGCCCAACAACTATGTTGTTATCTTCGGCATCATCGTGCTGGCAATGATAATGACATACATCATCCCCGCAGGCGCATATGACCGTGTCGCAAACGACGAAGGACGTATGGTCGTAGTTGACGGCTCTTTCCATTTTGTAGAGCAGTCGCCCGTCGGTCCCTTTGAGCTGTTTGAGTGCATCTCCAGCGGCTTTACTGAGGTTTCCGATATCATCTTCTTTATCGTATTTGCCTATGCATGGATCAGCGTTCTTCTCAAGAACGGTACATTCAACGCCATGGTCGGCGGTCTGATCCGTAAGTTCGGCAACAAGATCGAGCTCCTTATCCCCGTAATCATGATCTTCTTCGGCGTACTCGGCTCCACAATGGGTATGAGCGAAGAGACATACGGCCTTATCCCCGCATTCGTCGGCATCGCCATCGCACTTGGCTATGACGCATTCATCGGCACATGCATGACATATGTTGCAGCTGCCACAGGCTTTGCTTCGGCTACACTGAACCCCTTCACCATCGGTGTTGCAATGAGCATTGCCGAGGTCGAGTATCCCTACGGCCTTCCCTACCGTATCCTCATTTTCTGCGTATTCCAGGCAATCGTTATCTGGTATGTAATGCGCTATGCACGCCGCATCAAGGCTGACCCCACAAAGTCTTACCTCTACGGCGTAAAGCTCTCTATCGCAACAGACATGGCTTCCAAGGAAGAACTTGAGAACTGCTACCTCAACAAGCGTCAGGTCGGCTGCATCGTCGTATTCCTGGTCACAATTTTCTTCCTCGTATACGGCACTATCACATGGGGCTGGTACATCAACGAGCTGTCGGCTCTGTTCCTCATTTCTATGATCGTTTCGGCTATCGTAGGCGGCGGCATGGGCCCCAACGATATCGCTCAGAACTTCGTTATGGCTGCTAAGGACATGATGTTCGGCGCTATGGTCGTTGGTCTGTCGCGCGGCATCGTCGTTGTTCTCAACAGCGGCTCCATCATCGACTCCATCATCTACGGTCTCTCTCAGCCCCTGCTCACAATGGGTGAGACTCTGGGCGCTCTGGGCAACTATGTATCGGCTCTGGGTATGCTGGTAGTTCAGAACATCGTCAACTTCTTTATCGGTTCGGGCTCCGGTCAGGCTTCGGCTGTTATGCCCATCATGGCTCCTCTTGCCGATATGATCGGCCTTACACGTCAGACAGCAGTTCTGGCCTTCCAGTTCGGCGACGGTTACTCCAATATGTTCTGGCCCAACGGTATCTTCCTGATCTCCGGTCTTATGGGCGCTCCCGCCGGCAAGTGGTTCAAGTTCGTTGCACCTCTGTTCGGTATCATCTTCACCTTCCAGTGCATCTTTATGATCGGTGCCGTAGCTATCGGCTTCTAATCGGAGGTTTATAAAAATGAGCAATATTCAGGACGTAAAGCAGCAGGCATATGCCCTTGCTGAGCAGAATATCGACCTTTACAATCACATCTGTGACGAGATTTTCCGTCACCCTGAGCTGGGCAATGAGGAATACTATTCCTCCAAGTTCCTCGTAACCGAAATGGAAAAGCGCGGCTTCCGCGTTCAGTATCCCTACGGCGGACTTGACACAGCTTTCCGCTGTGAGATCGGCTCCGGCAGCCCCAAGGTAGCATTCCTTGCTGAGTATGATGCTCTTCCCGGCTATGGCCCCGAGCGCAATCAGAACGGCCATGCATGCGGCCACAACTGGATCGCAGCATGCACATTTGGCGCAGCCGATGTTCTGGCTCAGCTGACCGAGCACTTTGAAGGCACCATCGTTTACATCGGAACACCTGCTGAAGAAGGCACAGGCGGCAAGGTCGACCTGGTCAACGCAGGCTGCTTTGAAGATATCGATGCTGCATTCCAGATGCATCTGTCGAGCGGCGGCACACAGCTCAATGGCAGCTCGCTGGCTATCGACTCGCTCGAGTTCACATTCGAGGGCAAGGCCGCTCATGCAGCCGGCAAGCCCTGGGACGGCATCAATGCTCTTGATGCTGCATACCTCATGATCAACGGCATCAATGCTCTCCGCCAGCATGTAACTCCCGATACACGTATCCACGGTATCATCGAGGATGGCGGCGCTGCTCCCAACATCGTTCCCGCACATTCGGTTTACAAGGTGTTCTGCCGCGCTGCTGACCGTGACTATCTCAACACAGTCACACAGAAGGTCATCAACTGCGCTAAGGGTGCCGAGCTGATGACAGGCGCAAAGATGAGCTACCGTTTCTACGAGAACTCCTTCGACAACCTGAATTGCCACCCCGCTCTGGTCGAACTGATGGCTCAGAACCTCGATGCTATCGGCTATACAACTTATGACAAGAGCAAGCAGCCCCCTTCGGGCAGCACCGACCTGGGCAATGTATCCCGCGTGGTTCCCACATGCTATGTATCTCTCGATGTTGAGAATACCGACGGCAGCGCATGCCACAACGAGGCATTCCTCCAGCATGTAAACAGCGAGCTGGCATACACAGCCAACCTCCGTGCTGTTAAGGCTATGGCCGCAACAGCCCTCGATGTTCTGATGAACGCAGAGGTCCGCGAGGCTATCAGAAAGTAATTATCTTCCGGTTTTAAAAAATGCCACCCGTAATGGGTGGCATTTTTGCGTCTCAGTCAAGCATCAGTTTTTCTTCAGTACGTTCAAGCCGTATTCGTCCGCCCAGATCATAGTTTTCCCGCAGGAAGTTTTCCTGCTCGGGCGTCATAAAGTTGACATACACAACGGCATAGTTTTCCTCGGGGAAAATATATTCGCCGTTGCCGCGCCAGATGTAATACGGATCGAGGTTTATTTCGGGATGGTCTTCTGCAAGCTCCTTTATGTCGCGGAGGGCTTTATACCATTCAGCGTAAAGCTGGTTTTCATCCACAATCTGTGGAGTGAGCGGGGCGAATCCACCACGCAGAAAATAGAAGGCAAAGACAATATCGCAGAGGACGATGATGGCTGCCAAGGCGGTCAGGGCAGCATAAAAGGCGGTTTTCTTACTAATTCTCACGGTCAGAAACCTCCATTCACAATGCACATAAAGGCAGTCAATGCTTTTTCAAAGAGGGTTATGGGGTTTACCGTCCCAAAAAGCCAGCAGGCATAGATATAGTTTAGAAAAAGACAACAGAGCAGGAGCTTGGATGTGATTTTCAACTTTTTCATTTTCCGATGATATTAGCACAAACCCCACCGCATTGCGGTGGGGTTTGATTACTTATGGTTATAATCTTATGCGATTAGACTTAAAGTGCTCTTGTCTTGACCTCGACCTCAAGCTTTGCAACAAACTCATCGAATGTCATAGTTGTTGTTTCGCCTGTCTTGCGGTCACGAACGGCAACCATACCTTCCTCGGCTTCCTTATCGCCCAGAACCAGCATATAGGGAACCTTCTCCAGCTGAGCCTGACGGATCTTATAGCCGATCTTCTCGCTGCGGCTGTCGAGCTCTACGCGATAGCCCATAGCGAACAGCTTGTCGTGCAGCTCCTTGGAGTACTCGAGTGTACGGTCGGTGATGGGGAGCAGCTTGACCTGAACGGGAGCCAGCCATGTGGGGAAGGCACCTGCGAAGTGCTCGGTGATAACGCCGATGAAGCGCTCGATGGAGCCCAGCAGAGCGCGGTGGATCATGACGGGGCGATGCTTCTCGCCGTCAGCACCTGTGTACTCGAGCTCAAAGCGCTCGGGCAGCTGCATATCCAGCTGGATGGTGCCGCACTGCCATGTTCTGCCCAGCGAGTCAGACAGCTTGAAGTCCAGCTTGGGGCCATAGAAGGCGCCGTCGCCCTCGTTGATGGTGTAGTCCTTGCCCATAGCTGTGATAGCTTCCTTAAGGATGCCTTCAGCAAAGCGCCATGTCTCCTCTTCGCCGATATGGTCCTCGGGCATTGTGGAAACTTCGATCCTGTATGTCAGGCCGAATGTTGTGTAGATCTCGTCGAAGATCTGAACGCACTTCATGATCTCGTCCTTCATCTGATCCCATGTCATAAAGATATGAGCATCGTCCTGTGTGAATACGCGGACGCGGAAGAGGCCGTGGAGGGCGCCCGAAAGCTCGTGACGGTGAACTGTGCCCAGCTCTGCCATACGCAGGGGCAGGTCACGGTAGGAGTGAGGCTGGCTCTTGTATACCAGCATGCCGCCGGGGCAGTTCATGGGCTTGATGGCATAGTCCATCTCGTCGATGACTGTTGTATACATGTTGTCTCTGTAGTGATCCCAGTGACCCGAGCGCAGCCACAGGTCGCGGTTGAGGATCTGAGGT
>JAFOHJ010000231.1 GCA_017421885.1 Clostridia bacterium | reverse complement strand
GGCAAGGGGGCCATTAGTACCCTCTCAGTCACTTCGTGACAGCTCTCCCATAGGGAGAGCCAAGATCCATTCAATATTACCTATTACCTCAAAAAACCCACCCCGAAGGGTGGGTTTTGAATAAAAGTTCTTATTTTCTCAGGGTCTTGATGCCTTCAAGCAGCTGATCGCAGGCCTGAACGACGGTCGCGCGTGTGCAGGCAAGGTTCATACGGCAGTATGTATCCCACTTCTGGCCGAAGAAGGAGCCGTTGTTCATGGCGATGCCGCACTTTGTGGAGATGAATGCCTTGAGCTCGTCGCCGTGCATTCCCAGCTTCTCGCAGTTGAGCCATGCGAGGTATGTGCCCTCCATGGGATGGACTGTGATCTCGGGGATATTCTTTGCGATGAAGTCGCAGACATAGTCGCGGTTGCCCTTGATGTATACCAGCAGCTCGTCAAGCCATGTGTGGCCTTCAAAATATGCGCCGGTGACGATGGGCTCGACAAAGCAGCTTGCCGACGAGCAATGAGCGCCCGAAACCATTGCCTTAAACTTGTTTCTCAGCTCTTCGTCCTTGATGATGATGTTGGAGTCGAGGACGCTGGCGAGGTTGAAGGTCTTGGTGGGTGCTGTGCAGGTGATGGTGTGCTGCGCTGTCCACTCGTTGATGGTGGCAAAGACGATGTGCTCTCCCTCGAGGATCAGGTCGTTGTGGATCTCGTCGGCGATGACGGTGAGGTCATGTCTTTCGCAGATCTCGGCCAGCTTCTCGAGTTCTTCGCGCTTCCATACGCGGCCCGAGGGGTTGTGAGGCGAGCAGAGCATGAATACCTTGGTCTTATCGGTGATCTTGGCCTCGAGATCCTCGAAGTCGAAGGTGTAGTACTCGTTGTCGTTGATGAGAGGGGTCTCAATGATGTTGCAGCCGTTCTTCTTGATCATGCTGTAGAAGGGGCCGTATACGGGGACCTCGACCAGAACATCATCGCCGGGCTGGCAGAGGATCTGGATAGCGAAGTCGAGGGCGGGAACGACGCCGGGGGTGTAGACGATCTCTTCCTTCTTTACATCGAAGTTATGGCGGCTCTTCATCCAGTGGATGACGGCATCATAATAGTTGTCGGACAGGAATGTGTAGCCAAAAACAGCCTCGGCAGCCTTCTTCTGAAGGTTCTCGACGATAGCGGGAGCTACGGCAAAGTCCATGTCGGCGATCCACATGGGCAGCAGATTCTCGCCGCCGTAGAGCTTGTCGGCATTATCCCACTTGACGCTGCGTGTGCCGCGGCGGTTGGGTACGTTGTCAAAATTGAACATGAGTGATTACCTCCGTTTTTTATTAAACTACACTATCATGATAAGCTTTGTTTTGAATTAAGTCAATGGGAAAAGCCGCCCTTTAGGGCGGCTTTTGGCTTATGCAAAGATCATATTGTAGATAAAGAACAGTGCGGTGGCGGCAACAGCCAGGATAGGCGCCATCTTCATATGCTGCTTATAGACATCCTTCGAGTCGCAGCCCATATACTTGATGGACAGCAGCTGGCACAGGTGGAAGGGCGAGAAATAATAGCCGAGGAAGCTCCATGCCAGGATATATACGGCATAGACCGTCTGGGTCATGGCAGGCACGGCCATGCCGGCTACGAATGGCAGCAGGATGCCCATGGGGACAAGGCTGATGCCGGTGGAGAGGCCGAAGGCAAGGCCGACAACGGGAACGATGAGCATAAAGCCGATCATCGACTGGCCTACCAGCACCTCGCCTACGCTGGCCATGACGAAATCGAGATTCTTGACGATGTTCTGCATGAAGTATACGCCGACCAGCATGAGGAAGGTGTCGGCGCTGATGCCCTTTACGGCGCTCTTAAGATATTCGCTCTTATCCTTGCCGATCAGGAAGAAGGTGAGCAGGATGCAGAGGAAGATGGAGATATACATATCAAAGCCGAAGAGGGTGTTGAATACCAGCGCCATATAGATGGGCGAAAGGTATTTGAGGACATCGACGAAGGCCTTGCCCTTGTCTCCGCCCTGAGATTTTACCGAAGGCGATGCCTTGACATAGGCGAAGAAGGCGCCGATGAGCATAACGATGACAAAGGGGATGTTCATGGCGATGACATGATATACATTCACGCCGGGCAGCACCGATGCGATGGTGAGCATGGTGGTGTTATAGGGCAGGACGAACATGGCAAAGTGACGGAAATAGAGATTTACCGCCGCCTTGACGTCACTCTTCATCTCAAGGTCGGTGCCGATGGAATCGACAAAGGGAGCCGACAGAAATGCGCCGCCGGGAACGGGCAGCATGCCCATAATGGCGGGCAGAGTCATTACCAGGGCCTTCTTGCTGGGCACCAGCTGCTCGAGGGCGCGGACGATGCGCTCGAGAATGCCGTAGTGCTTGAGGATCGAGCCGAGGATGCCGATCTCGACGACTACGATCAGGGTCTGAAGGGTGGAAAAGGTGGTGAAGATCTTTGTAAAGGAGCTTACCATGGTTCCGACGGGCAGGCCGCCGATAATGGCCATGATAAGGCCGGTGACAAACAGGATGGGGCCGAGGGAGGCCTTTTTGCCTTTGAATACCTTGGGATAGAGCTTTATCATCACGGGCAGAAGCACGAAGGCGATGACAAGACCGATAAACTGCTGCATATGCTTACCTCTCTTTTATTGAATATATCGATATTATACATCAATATCAAATTATGGGCAAGAAAAAGAGAGACGGTTGTAGGGAAGGCAAGTTTGCCCTCTTTTGAATACCCCAAGGGCACTTAGAGGGTGGCGCCGTTAATAACAAATCCCTTGCCTAAAGGGAGCCGTTTTGCCCTCTCAGTCAGCTGCGCTGACAGCTCTCCCAGAGGGAGAGCCAAGAGCCCTCTTTTGAAAGAGGGTGGCATGCCGCAGGCATGACGGGTGTTTGGCCTGCAGTCGTACGCCAGCACAAAAGTATCCGTCAGAACGGCATTGCCAAACCTCAGTCAGCTGC
>JAFOHJ010000230.1 GCA_017421885.1 Clostridia bacterium | reverse complement strand
GATGCGGCACTGACCGCAGCCGACACAGTCGGTCTCGCTGAGCTTCTTGCCAAAGGCCGGAGCAACAACTACATTGGAACCTCTGTGAGCAAAATCGAGAATGCCCAGGCCCTGGATCTCGTCACAGGTACGGACACAGTCGCCGCAGAGGATGCACTTGTTGGGGTCAAGCACAATATTATCGGAACTGAAGTCGATAGGCATTTCCTTGCGGGTGTCTTCAAATCTAACATTTCTGATGCCAAGTCGAAGTGCCAGCTTCTGAAGTGTGCAGTCGCCGCTTACAAAGCAGGTGGTGCAGTCGCGGCAATGGGATGCCAGCATCAGCTCGATTATCATCTTTCGATGATGCTGAAGCTTGGCTGTGTTTGTATAAATCACCATGCCATCGCGGGGAGGCTCGGTGCAGGATGTGAAAATCTTGCCCTTGTCGTCCTCAACTACGCACATACGGCATGCGCCGAAGGTCGAAAGCTCAGAATGATAGCAGAATGTAGGAATATCGATACCGGCCTTGCGAATTACCGCAAGAACATTCTTCTCATCGGTAAACTCGACCCTTTTATTGTTGATCATCATGTAACTCATGCTTCTTACCTCCCATTACCACTCTGTATGTATAGCACCGAAGGGACAGGAGCTCTCGCAGGCACCGCACTTGATGCATTTCTGAGGATCGATGCTGAAAGGCGACTTGAGCTGACCGCTGATGGCGCCTACAGGACATCCGCGTGCACACTTGGAGCAGCCCTTGCACTTTTCGGGATCGATAACAAAACGACGCATGGCTGTGCAGGCATGTGCGGGACATCTGTGCTCATTTACATGGGCCTCATATTCATCTCTAAAAAGCCTCAGTGTGCTCATAACAGGCTGTGCCGCGCTCTTTCCGAGGCCGCAGAGGGCGGTTTCGGTGATCATCTGTGCCAGCTCCTCAAGCATACCCAGATCCTCAGGCTTTCCCCTGCCGGATACTATGCGTTCTAGTATCTCAAGCATACGCTTGGTTCCCTCTCTGCAGGGCACACACTTGCCGCAGCTCTCGTTCTGTGTAAAGTTCATAAAGAATCGTGCGACCTCTACCATACAGGTCTTGTCGTCCATTACTACAAGTCCGCCTGAGCCGATCATAGCACCCAACTTTTTAAGCGAATCAAAGTCCAGCTTTGCATCGAGATGCTGTTCGGTAAGGCATCCACCGGAAGGTCCACCTATCTGAACCGCCTTGAACTTTCCATCACCCTTGATGCCGCCGCCAATGTCAAAGATAACTTCTCGCAGAGTTGTACCCATAGGCACCTCGATAAGGCCGGTGTTGTTTACTGTACCGGTGAGGGCAAAAGCCTTTGTGCCGGGGCTGTTTTCAGGGCCGATGCTGCGATACCATTCAACACCGCGATTGATGATCATGGGAACGTTGGCAAAGGTCTCAACATTATTGAGGACTGTAGGCTTCTCCCAAAGTCCCTGTTCAACCGTGCGGGGAGGCTTTACACGAGGCATACCTCGTTTACCCTCGATAGACGCGGTAAGGGCAGAACCTTCGCCGCATACAAATGCACCGGCACCACGGTTGATGTGCAGATGGAAACTGAAGTCTGTGCCAAAGATATTATCTCCCAAAAGGCCTCTCTCCTCTGCCTGTGCAATGGCTGTCTTCAGACGGCTGATCGCCAGAGGATATTCGGCACGGACATATATATAGCCCTCCTGAGCGCCTACTGCATAGGCAGCGATCATCATGCCCTCGATCATCTTATGGGGGTCGCCTTCCATAATGGAGCGATCCATGAATGCGCCGGGATCACCCTCGTCGCCGTTACAAACGATATAACGGACAGGTTCCTTCTGCCTTGCCACCTGGCTCCACTTGCGTCCTGCAGGGAAACCGCCGCCACCGCGTCCACGCAGATTGGAATCGGTGATAACTTTAATGACTTCATCGGGAGTCATAGTGAAAAGCGCCTTTGCAATGCCCTGATATGCGTCGTGAGCAATGGCTTCTTCGATATGCTCGGCATCAATATGGCCGCAGTTTTCGAGAACAAGGCGTGTCTGCTTCTCATAAAAAGGAATCTGTTCCTGCTTCTGATATTCAACGCCGTTCTGCCTGTAAAGAAGACGGCTTATGACTTCGCCCTTCTTTATGGTTTTCTCAAATATTTCTTCACAGTCTTCGGGCTTGACCTTTGTATAAAGTATACCCATGGGTTCGATCCTCATAAGGGGACCCATTTCGCAGAAGCCGTGGCATCCGCTCTTTCTGACATGATCCTGTGTTTCCTTGCCATGAGCTATCTCAGGACCAAACAGTACCTCGGTATCTGGAGAATCGGCAATGAGGCGGCACATTTTTTCATAGATCTTTCCGCTTCCGCCGGCAAGACATCCTGTTCCTGCACAGATAAGGATCCTGCATTTGCTGTTTCTGATTGCCTCTAGGGCATTGCCCTTGACAAAATCAAGCTCGGCATGGCTCTGTATTCTCTGCATATTATGCCTCCTCTCTCAGTTTGTTGAGCAGCTCTGTGGCCGCATCGGGTGTCATGGCAGGATATACCGTGTCATTGACCATCATTACGGGAGCAAGTCCGCACGCACCGAGGCACGAAACCGTTTCAACAGTAAAAAGCATATCGTCGGTAGTGCTCTTCTCCTTAGAAAGACCCAAATCGGAATATATCCTTTCAAGGATAGCTGTGGATTTTCTTACATGGCAGGCCGTTCCGTCGCACACCTTAATTACATACTTACCTTTGGGGTCAAAGGAAAAGTTCTCATAAAAAGTAGCAACACCATAGGCCTTTGCTTCGTTTATCCCCAGTTTTTTTGCAATATAGACAAGAAGTTCAGGCGGAAGATAACGATATTCTGCCTGAATATCCTGCATGATGGGAATAAGCGAAGAAGCTTTCTCGCCGTGAACTGCAATGATCTCATCAGTTTTGTCGTAAAACGACTTCTCCAGCATTGAAATCTCCTCCAATTTCTCTAACCTTTTTCTTTTATAGATTCAGCAAATAACTGCCAATTCTGTAATAGATATATTATACATCTTCGTTACATATTTGTCATAACATTTGAAGCTTTTTGTGAAAGATATATCAATAATTTCTTGCATATTCAACAATATTTTTCAGCTGTTTTTCGCACTTTATTTTCCACTTTTAGGTTGGATTATCTTTTTACGCACAAAAAGGGCTTCGGTTATGACCGGAGCCCTTCGAAAACCTGTGAAATTATTCCTCTACGACCTCTGCATCAACAGAGTTCTTCTTGACCGATTCGACACCGTTAAGGCAGTTAGCCAAAGTTGTATAGCCTTCCGATGTGGCAATGATCTGACCGTTGGTTGCCTTGAGACGGAAACGGAACTCGCCGCTCTTATCGGCATATACTTCAAACTTGGGATGGCGCTCTACTGCATACCCCTCAACTGTCTGATTCTCTATCGCAGCCCCAGGAGCATTCTTCTGAACACTTGCCACACCATTCTTGCAGGCAGCCATTGTTGTGTATACTTCCGATGTAGCAATTACCTGACCGTTGGTTGCCTTGAGGTCAAACTTAATACCGCTGTTTACTGTACGAATTACAAACTTTCCCATAATTTTATCCTCCTGCATTGTTATTTAACTAAAATATACAATATAATCACGCAATTTGCAAGGAATATTAGACAATATTACGATTTTACCGCGCTCTTTTTTCTGTTAAGGGGATTCCATGTGCCTCTTACATAATGTATTACATAAATAGTGAATAGGAACAGATTATGCATTAT
>JAFOHJ010000229.1 GCA_017421885.1 Clostridia bacterium | reverse complement strand
GCGAGTTCTGGAATATCCTGCACGAGCATAACCGTAGGGGAGCCACCATCTTCCTGTCGAGCCATATTCTGTCAGAGATACGAAATAATTGCAGAAATGCTGCCATAATCCGCGGTGGCAGCATCATAGCGACGGGCAGCGTTTCGGATCTTTCGAAGACCGACGCACGAAGAGTTGCCATTATGGGAAGCGCCGATATTTCCGCCCTTGAGGGTGTGCGCGCTCTTGAAAAGAACGAGCAGGGCATGAGCTTTCTTTACAGCGGCGAGGCATCATCGCTGCTCAGAGCGCTGGCCTGCGGCGATGTCCGCGGCATAACCATCACCGAGCCGGGCCTTGAAGAGATATTCATGCACTATTATGAAGAGGAGGCGGCAGAATGACGGTGTTTAAACATGAACTCAGCCGGGGCAGGACGAGCTTTGCTGTGTGGACGGTATGTGTTGCCCTCCTTCTTTCGGCGTGCGTGTGTCTGTTTCCCGAGATGAAGGGCGAGATGGAGAATGTCAGCGATATTTTCTCGTCTATGGGCAGCTTTACGGCGGCATTCGGCATGGACAGGCTGGACTTCGGAACATTGTTGGGCTATTATTCCATCGAATGCGGCAACGTGATCGGGCTCGGCGGCGCGTTTTTTGCCTGCCTGACAGCATCGGTCATCCTAAGTAAGGAAGAGAAAGAGGGTACAGCCGAGTTTCTGCTGACCCATCCCATTTCGCGCAGAAGCATAGTCACACAGAAGCTCATGGCGGTTTTTGCCCAGATAACCGGCTTTAACGCGATCGTTTTTCTGGCATCTCTTGCCTCGATGCGCATTGTAGGCGAGGAGATACCCTTTAAAGAGGTCATCCTCATACATCTGGCATACTATCTTATGCAGCTGGAGCTGGGCGGCATTGCCTTCGGTATATCGGCGGCATCAAAGCGCGGCAGCATGGGCTTAGGCCTTGGCCTTGCGGGGCTGGCCTATTGCCTCAACCTGATAGCCAACATTGCCGAGAATGTGCGCTTCCTCAAGTATTTCACTCCCTTTGCTTTCTGCGAGGGCGCCGATATAATCAATAACCTTGCCCTTGAAACAGAATACCTGATCCCCGGAGCCATAATGTGTCTGCTGGGCATAGCAGCGGCATATTTTATTTATCTTAAAAAAGATATAGCCTGAGATATAAAGAAAAACCACCCGTGAGGGTGGTTTTTCTAATATATGGAACTATTATACGAACAGGATATAGCCCTTTTCTACAGGCTTATACTCGGTCTTGATAAGTGTGTCATACTTTACGACCATCTTATCGTCGAGGATCATCATGCGGCGGCCTTCGGGGACCTCGGGCAGCTTGGACAGGGCATAGCCGAAGCGATAGACCTTGTGCTCCTCGAAGCCCTTGCCTTCGTAGAGGGGGATAGAGTCGGCATCGACATAACGGAAGGAGGATGTCTCGCAGTATTCAACACCGTCGACTACTTCGAAGATGGCTGTCTTCATATCGCGGCTTGCGTGGCCCGAGTTATAGAGATAACCGGTGGCAACGTCGTCGCTGAGAGCCTTGAGCTTGGCCTCATAGTAGTAGGGTGTGCCGTCCAGTGTGTTGGAGGGGAAGGACATGAGGATAACGCCCTCATAGCCTTCGAGCTCGGATACTGTGAAGCCGCAGTCGCCGTCGCTGATGAACATATCATAGAGAGTAGCATCGCACATGACATAATTCTTGCCAAGGCGAGCCTTCCATGCATCGGAGAGAGCGGGGTAGCTGTGGGCCTTCTGAGCCATAGCCATCCATCTGCCTGCGAAGAACTGGCTTACATAAGCCTCGCCGTTGTGCTCCTGATAGAAGAGCTTGCGGCCGGTCTCGTTGACGAACTCCTCGCCGTTATAGGCAAAGGTGGGCAGGAACATCTTGTGGCCGCCGTGTGTATCGTCCTGAGTGATGGTGCAGTGTGCGCCGTAAACGTGGAAGTTGAGAAGAGCGCCGGGGTTGAGCCATGTGCCCTCAAGCTGCTGAGCGATGTCCTGAGGAACGGGAGCAAGACCCGAATAGACATTGATGCCCATATCGTTCATAGCTGTTGCGAAGAGTCTGAGCAGATTTTCCTGAACGT
>JAFOHJ010000228.1 GCA_017421885.1 Clostridia bacterium | reverse complement strand
GATGGAGCTTGTCGGATCGACAAGCTGGTCAAAAAGGCAGCAGAGCTTGGGCAGAAGGCTGTTGCGATAACCGACCACGGCGTTATGTATGGCGTTGTGGATTTTTACAGAGCGGCTAAGAAGGCGGGGATCAAACCTATCATAGGCTGTGAGGTCTATGTGGCGCCACGAAGCCGATTTGAAACCAATTACGGTTACGGCAGCGAAGCCAGCCATCTCGTTCTGCTCTGCAAAAATGAAACCGGTTATAAAAATCTTATATACCTCGACTCTATGGCCTTCACTGAAGGCTTTTATAAGCATCCCAGAGTCGATTGGGAGCTCCTTCAGCAGCATAGCGAGGGGCTTATTTGTCTTTCTGCCTGCCTTGCCGGCGAGGTTCAGAAATATCTTATGAACGGCAGCTATCAGGAGGCGAAGGAGTGTGCACTCAGATACTGGGGCCTGTTCGGAGAAGGAAATTATTATCTCGAGCTGCAGGATCATGGCATTCCCGAACAGCAGGAGGTAAACAAGCTGCTGCTCAGGCTTTCGGCGGAGACGGGCATCCCCCTTGTAGCAACAAATGATGCCCACTATATTTCTCGACAGGATGCTGACATTCACGATATTCTTCTCTGTATTCAGACCGGCAAAAAGCAGGAAGATGAAGACAGAATGCGTTTCAGCGGCACAGAATTTTATATTAAAAGTGGAGACGAGATGGCTGAACTTTTTCCTTATGCGCCTGATGCCATTGCCAACACGGTAAAGATCGCTGAAGCCTGCAACTTCGATTTTAAGTTTGGAGATCACCATCTGCCCAAGTTTCCTCTCGAAGAGGGACAGGAATCCGAGGCTGTCTTCAGGCAGATGTGCCGTGATGGATACAAGGTGCGTTATCCCGACGATCCCGAGGGTTATGCTGAGCGCCTTGAGTTCGAGATGGATATGATCAGCCGAATGGGATTCGTTGATTATTTCCTTATTGTCGGCGATTTCATTGGCTTTGCCAAGAAAAAGGGTATTCCCGTAGGCCCGGGACGCGGTTCGGCAGCGGGAAGTATGGTTGCTTACTGTCTCTATATTACCGATGTCGACCCCATGAAATATTCGCTCTACTTCGAGCGTTTCCTTAACCCCGAACGTGTCACGATGCCCGATATAGATATCGACTTCTGCTATATGCGCAGGCAGGAGGTCATCGATTATGTCATTGAAAAATATGGCAGTGAATGTGTTGCGCAGATCATTACCTTTGGAACCATGGCGGCTCGTGCTGCCGTTCGTGACGTAGGCCGAGTTCTGGGCATGCCCTATGCCGAGGTCGACTTTGTTGCGAAAATGATCCCTCAGGAACTCAAGATGACTCTTGACAAAGCTCTTGAGACATCAAACGAGCTTAAAAAATATTATGATGACGATCCCAGGGTGAAGCGTCTTATCGACACGGCACGCGAGCTTGAAGGTATGCCCAGAAATGCCTCGACTCATGCAGCCGGTGTTATCATTGCTGCTGCCCCCGTATATGAATATGTGCCCCTTGCGCGAAACGACATGAGTGTCGTCACCCAGTTTACCATGACAACGCTTGAGGAGCTGGGCCTTCTCAAAATGGACTTTTTGGGCCTCAGAAACCTGACTATTCTCGATGATGCCATCAAGCTTGCTGAAGCGTCGGGCGCGCATGTCGACCTTCAGAAGATAAGCTATGACGATCCCGATGTTTTCGAGATGATCGCCCGCGGCGATACTGTTGGCGTATTCCAGCTGGAAAGTTCGGGCATGACCAATCTTGCCGTAAGCATGAAGGCAAGGTCCATTGAAGATATTACTGCGCTTATTGCTCTGTTTCGACCCGGTCCCATGGCGTCGATTCCCATGTTCCTTCATAGACGCGCTCATCCGGAAGCGGTTACATATAAACATCCGCTTCTCGAACAGATACTTTCGGTTACATATGGGTGTATCGTCTATTAGGAGCAGGTCATGGAGACCTTCAGGCTTCTTGCAGGTTATTCTCTTGGACGAGCCGATGTTGTAAGGCGAGCCATGTCCAAAAAGAAGATGGATGTTCTGCTCAGCGAACGAGAGACATTTGTCAGAGGCAATGAGGCCGAGGGTGTTAAAGGATGTATCGCCAACGGTGTATCCGAAGATATTGCAAACGAGATATTCGACGAGATGATCGACTTTGCAAACTATGCCTTCAACAAGGCCCATGCGCTGGCATATGCTGTTCTGTCCTATCAGACAGCCTATATGAAGTATCATTATCCCAAAGAATATATGGCGGCGCTGCTTACATCGGTGCTTGGACAGAGCGCCAAGGTGGCCGAATATATTTCTCACTGTAAGGATCAGGGGATAGATGTTCTTCCTCCTGATATAAATCTGTCCAATTCTGACTTTACCGTTGTGGGCAGCGGACTTCGTTTCGGCCTTGCCGGAGTGAAGAATGTTGGCCGCGGATTTGTGGACAAGCTGGTTTATGAACGAGAACAGAGCGGGCTCTTCAAGGGGCTTGAGGATTTCTGCCGCAGAATGTGTGGAGAAGAACTTAATAAACGCGCCCTTGAGAACCTTATCCGCTGCGGAGCTTTTGACAGTTTTGGATTTAAACGAGCATATCTTATTCAGAATTATGCCCGTGTTCTCGATGCGGCCGGCAGCGATAAACGTAATAATCTTGTGGGACAGATGGATCTGTTCGGTATGAGCGAAGAAGAGCCCGATTCTTTTGACACCGACCGCAGACCTAATGACTATGTAAACGAGTTCGGCAAAAAAGAACTGCTTTCGATGGAGAAGGAGACTACCGGTCTTTATCTTTCGGGTCATCCTATGGACGAGCTCGCGCCTTTGGCGAAAAAGGTAGGGGCAGTTCCTATCGGTAAGATCCATGCTGCGCAGGATCAGGAGAACAGTGAATATCCCGATGGCAGCTATGTGACCCTATGCGGTGTTGTGGCTTCGGTAAAAATGAAGGTCACCAAAAACCATACCAATATGGCATATGTCGTTATAGAGGATCTCAGCGGCTCTATCGAGATGCTGATATTTGAAAAGGCTCTTGCAACTGCGGGTCAGTACCTGAGTCCCGATTCATCGGTCGTGGTATATGGCAGAGTATCGGCCAGGGAAGACGAAGAGACCAAATTGGTCTGTGACGAGGCTTATCCTCTCAACGAGGCAATGGCCGAGCAGTATGTCAGGACAAGAAACGAACGCAGAAACTATCAGAATCAGCGCAGACAGAGCTATCAGCCTGCGCAGCCTTCCTATAACGGAACATTATACCTCAAGATTCCTTCGCTGAAAGACGATGTGTTTGACAAGACCAAGAGTATTCTGCGAAACAACAGAGGGCAGTGCAGAGTAGTGTTGTATTTTGCTCTTGAGAAAAAGCGTATGGAGGCAACCGAGGCTCTGCGTGTTGACGGCAGTCCGGCTCTTGTTGAGAGGCTTGAAGAGCTTCTTGGAACAGAAAATGTAGTGTTTAAATAAATTAAAGAGGTTATATCATGAGTGATTTTGATCTTAGATACAGTTCGATCAGACGTGCGCTGATCGAACGTGAGTTTTCAAGGCTCAACGATATGCAGCAGAAGGCGGTTTTCAAAACAGAGGGACCGTTGCTTCTGCTTGCTGGCGCAGGAAGCGGCAAGACAACGGTCCTTATCAACAGGATCATTAACCTTCTGCGCTTCGGCAGGGCTTATGAGAGCCACTACGCCCCCGAATGGGCAGGCGATGCCGAGCTGACAAAGCTCGCCCATGCCCTGAATGACGATGACTCGCTGGATGATCCCGAGATCCAGCGCCTTTGCGCTGTGGATCCTCCCAGACCCTATGAGATCATTGCCATTACATTTACTAATAAGGCTGCAGGCGAGCTGAAGGAGCGTCTTTCGGCAGCATGCGGAGCTGCGGCCAATGATATATGGGCGCATACCTTCCATTCGGCCTGCACGAGGATCCTCAGACGCGAGATCCAGCGTTTGGGTTTCACCAGCAGCTTCACCATCTATGATGAGGACGACCGCAAGAAGATGCTGACGAATATCCTCAAGGATCTGAATTATGATCCCAAGCGTTATGAGGTAAAGGGCATCATTTCCGAAATATCCCGCGCAAAGGATAACCTGATGGGGCCCGAGGATTATGCCGCACAGGTAGGCGATGATTATTATCGCAAGGTAGTATCGAGAATATATACCGAGTATCAGAAGAGACTGCTTGCCGCAAACGCCCTTGATTTTGACGATATCATTTTCAAGACCGTCGAGCTGCTTCAGGAGTTCGAGGAGGTCAGGACTTACTATCAGCGCAAGTTCAAATATGTGCTTGTTGATGAGTATCAGGATACGAACCATGCTCAGTATGTTCTGTGCAGTATTCTTGCCGGAGGCTATGAAAATCTGTGCGTTGTAGGTGACGACGACCAAAGTATCTATAAGTTCAGAGGTGCCACTATCGAGAATATTCTCGAGTTTGAAAAGCAGTATACTGCTGCCGAGACCATTCGCCTTGAACAGAACTATCGCTCTACATCCAGCATTCTTTCTGCCGCCAACAGCGTAATTTCAAATAATGAGGCGAGAAAGGGCAAGACACTTTGGACCGAGAACGGGACCGGCGACTCGGTATATCTGTATGTAGGCGACAATCAGGAAGAGGAAGGCCAGTTCATTGCCAAGAGTATCCTTGAGGGACAGGCAAGAGGCGAGAAGCTCAACAGCTTCACTATTCTCTATCGTAACCATGCCCTTTCCAACAGCATTGAGTTTGCACTTAAGAGAAACGGCATTCCTTATAGGATCGTGGCGGGTCATCGCTTTGCCGATCGTGCCGAAGTAAGAGATATGGTCGCTTATCTGTGGGTGGTCAGTAATCCTGCCGATACCATTCGTCTGTCGAGAATAATCAATGTTCCCGCAAGAAAGATCGGTGCCAAGACAGTCGAGACTCTTCGTGCGATTGCCGACAGCGAAGGAACGTCGATGTATGATGTTGCCGTAAGAAGTGATGAATATCCCGATCTTGCGCGAAATGTAAATGCGCTGCGTGCCTTTACCGGCATGATCGACTATTTTAGAGATAAAAAAGAGCAGGTGCCTCTGGCCGAGCTCTATGACGAGCTTATTGTTAAGAGCGGATATGCCGATTATCTTGGAGCTCAGGGCATTGAGGGCAGAAATCGCATGGAAAACGTTCTTGAGCTTAAATCCAGCATTATCGATTACTGCGAAAAGAATGAAGAGCCTACTCTAGAGGGCTTCCTTGAGGAATGGTCGCTTATTGCCGATGTGGATACTTTCGATGCAGAGGCTGAAGCTGTCACGATGATGACGATGCATTCGGCGAAGGGCCTTGAGTTTGATACAGTGTTTATTTGCGGTGCGGAAGAGGGGCTTTTCCCGTCTTATCGTTCGATGGACAGCGCAGAAGAACTGGAAGAAGAACGAAGAATATGCTATGTTGCAATGACCAGAGCCAAGAAAAAGCTCTTTATCACTTCGGCTAAGAGTCGAATGCTCTATGGACGTACTACATTCAATAAGGTGTCGCGTTTCGTCGATGAGATCGATCCTCAGTAT
>JAFOHJ010000227.1 GCA_017421885.1 Clostridia bacterium | reverse complement strand
GTGTCGGTATATGCGGCATTGTTGAACCATGGATCTTCGGTGGAATGCTCCATATAGGCATACCATTTGGTACCTTTTGCTTCGTCCTTATCGCCTATGCGTTCAGCCGATGCGAGACAGCCGTTTTTGTCGAGGACGATATCATAGACAGCCAGAAGTTCGCCGTTATCCTGGCGGATAGATTCCTGACCTCTGCCGGGTTCTGGGATAAGATTACGGTTGGGGCGATCGGGAGCATAAGGGGTAGTTGTGAGGAGCAGTGATTTGCGGGCATTCTCGGGCCTTCTGCGGGTGACAAGGCCACCCGCTGTGCCCGAGGGCCAGCGGTCCTCGTCGTAGAGCCATGCCAGCATATTCTCATCTTTGGCTTTTTCGGTGCAGAAGCTTATGTAGTCCATAAACTCGTTTGAGAGGTATTTGGTGTCGAGGCCGGTGCGGACATGCATATGGAATCCGCCGAGACCCATTTTCTTAAAGCCGTCTATCTGCCTGCCCAGCTCCTCCTTCGAAAGCTTTCCGTTCCATGCCCAGAACGGAGTGCCGCGGTATTCACTGGTGGGGTTGCGGAAAAGCCCGGGATCCAGCTCTTTGTCTTTGTTTTTGGGATAAAGCATATTGTACTCCTTAAAAAAGGCCGTCTTCCGATGAAGACGGCCACTTTTTGTTTGTTTATTTCGACATTGCGGCCAGAACTTCGTTTACGAGCTTGCCGTCGGCCTTGCCCTTTACAAGGGGCATGAGGACCTTCATGATGCGGCCCTTATCCTTGCCTGTGGGAGCCTCGATGCCGAGGTCTGTGAGGACCTTGAGGATGACTTCGCGGATCTCGGCCTCGTCCATCTGCTTGGGGATGTAGTTGAGCAGGATATTGCGTTCGAAGTTAAGCTTTTCGATGGTCTCGGTGCGGTCGGGAGGGCAGGTGTCGATGCTTTCCTTATTCTGCTTTACCAACTTTGTGATGACCTCGATCTCCTGCTCGGGAGTCAGGTCGGGGGTCAGGAGTTCCTTTGCCTTATTTGTGAGGGCGGTCAGCATAGAGGTGTAGACCTGTTTGGTTTCCTTATCGCCGGCCTTAAGGGCCTCGCCCATCTTTTTGCGGATTTCTGTGATCATGCTCATGTATGTTTCCTCCTTATGGGATGATTTTGTTTTATGGAGATATTATATCATGTTTCCTTTTGGGTTACCATAGTAAACTGATGTTTACAGATTGTTTATTGCAGGGTATATGATAATATGATAAAATGATAATGAAATGAATTGAATGTGAGGTGGCGATTTGTGAAAAAAGAGAAAAAGTCGATTGATGTGTTATCAATAATATGTGGATTAATTCTGTTTGTGTTTTTTGCGTTCATAATAAGCCATGTCTTCTTTTACCCTCAAACACACGGCAGAGAGCGCAGGAGAGTTGAGAATGTTGCCAAAGAATACATAGAGCAAAAACGTCCCTATTTTGTAACTGATGAAGTCAATGCGGTGTTTTCTTTTCTTCCCAGCTGTTATTATGTTGAATGTATTGATGAATATGGCAAGGTCTTGGAACTGTATATTGAGACTGATGGAACGATCAGGTATGAAATGGAAGGATATCATGATGTAGATGATATAAGATGGAGGCATGAAGGGCCAATAAAAGTAAGCATCGAGAAGGAACTTGCCGAAAAAACAGACTATAGTTATTATAACGGTGTCCGTATTAGAAATATTGACTTTGATAAAGGCCTTGTCAGCAGAAAGGCTATTCTTTCCGGATATGATATGAGCAACGACCGTATGGGATGCGTTGTTTCGCTGACATGGGATGAGGGCGAAACCAAAGAAGATGTTTGTGAAAAGATGATCGTCATCAAAGATGTTGTGATGAATATCAAAGAACACAATATTGTTCAGGTGGATTTTGATTTGTATGGCCCGGATTGGCAAGGATATCTGTCATATCCTATGGGGCAGGAAAATGTAACGGCCGAGGAGCTTGTTGGACTGATCGGTTATCTGGTAGAGTTTAAGAAATAAAAGAGACCCACATGGGTCTCTTTTATTATTATTCAGTCTTATAAGGCACTCTTGCCGAAGGCACATGTTTTGAAGCGGGGTCGGTATGTGCCGCCTGATCGTCAAAGAAAATATGCGCTCCAAAGGCCTTGAGGATCGAGCTCTTGCGGATGCCGCCGAGGAAAAAGGCCTCGTCGATCCTTATGTTCCATGCCCTCAGCGTGCGGATAACACGCTCGTGCGAAGGGGCATTTCGCGCTGTGACCAGCGCCGTTCGGATAGGCACAGTGTCGCCCTTGTGCCTGCCCTGAACCAGCGAGATGGTCCTGAGAAGCTTGGCAAAGGGACCCTCGGGCAGGGGAAGGCGGGCATTAAGCTCTTCGTGTTCGGCAAAGGCGGCAAGGCCTTGCTCACGGTAAATACGCTCCGACTCGTCGGAGAAGATGACGGCATCGCCGTCGAATGCGATTCGTATCTCCGAGATCTCGTCTTTGGGGTCGATAGTGAGGTCTTCATGCGAGCAG
Source organism: Clostridia bacterium (assembly GCA_017421885.1). The sequence continues at coordinate 1,608 of JAFOHJ010000227.1, read as the reverse complement.
ATGATACCGGCAGCAATGCCGGAATTGATGGCCTCCTGAACATCGTTCTCATCGGCCGAAAGGAAAAGGTCGGTGCTGAAAGCATCTAAATATGGCGAGATGCGAGCTCCGCCGACAAGAGCGGCTCGGCTTATGTCAAGACCGTAATGCTTGATGGAGTTAAATATTCTGAGGCTCGTATCAGCGCTGTTGCGCGAGACGATGATTATTTCGGTAAGCTGTTCTTCGCCGCTGTTGAGGCTTAGGAGAGCTTTTATCAGCGGAAAAGCCGTTCCGGGAAGGAGGATGTCATTTTCATGGGCGATTTGATAGGCGCTGTAGGCGTCAAGGCCCTGCTGTTCAAAAATGTGGTTTTCCTCCTCGAGGTCAAACAGGGCACGGGAAGATATTCCGACCACCAGCTTGTTATCAAGATTAAGGGCCACAGTATCACTCCTTTTTATTTGATTATAGCATAATATCCATGTCATAAACAGTAAGTTTGGCCGTAAAAGAATAAAACTTGTTTATTGAGAGGTATCTTGCTACACTTAGAATGAATAAAAGGATTCTGACACCTTGACTCTCCCCTTAGAGGATAGATTAGGATAATATCAGGAGGTGGAAATATGCTGAAGATAGGCGAGTTTTCAAAGCTTTCCATGCTGACGATAAAGGCGCTGAGATTTTATGAAAAGGAAGGCCTGCTGCTGCCGGCACATGTAGATGAATGGACCGGTTACCGTTTTTATGAAGCGAGCCAGCTCGAAACAGCAGCAGTGATAAAGGCACTCAGGCAGCTGGATCTCAGCGTGGAAGAGATCAGGGCACATCTGGAAGGGGTGCCGCTCAAAGAGGCGCTTGGCGCCAAAAAGAAGGAGCTTCAGAAGAGAATGGCTGATATTTCAGCACGCATCTCCATAATAAACTATCTGATGGAGGAGAAAGAAATGAAGTATCAAGCGGTCATCAAAGAAATAGGCGAGACCATCGTATACAGTGAGGAGCGTGTGCTGGACAAATACAGCGATGTAAGTATGTTGGTCCTTGAGTCGGCCGACGAATGCCGCAGGCTCAACCCCGATATCGAGTGCACAAAACCCGATTACGGTTTCTGTGAATATCTCGACGGCGAGCATAAGGACAGCGGCATGAGGGTGCGTTATTCCCAAGCTGTAACCAAAATGGGAATCGGAAACGATCGAATAAGCTTCCGTGTTCTTCCTGCGACAAAGGCGATATGCATCTATCATAAGGGCGAGTATGATCGCCTTGGCGAGGCCTATGCCTATATTTATCGCTATGCTGCCGATAACGGATATGAAGTGGCGGGCTGCCACAGAGAATGCTATATCGACGGAATATGGAATAAGGAAAGTGCAGAGGATTGGCTTACTGAGATCCAGCTCCCCATAAAATAAAAAGAGATAAGGCCTGCCGGCTGCTTGATGCAGAAGGCAGGCCGCTTTTTTAACACTTGTTTACAGGTGCGTTTTTGTCAAAGGATGGGTTAAAGGCATAGAAGTTCTTCGAGTTCAGCTTATCCTGAGTTATGCGCAGAGCCTCGCCGAAGCGCTGATAATGGACGATCTCACGTTCACGGAGAAACTTGATGGGCTCGCGGATATC
>JAFOHJ010000226.1 GCA_017421885.1 Clostridia bacterium | reverse complement strand
GCAGCTGCAGGTGCTGCTGCGGGAGCTTCTCCTCCTACAGCTTCGCCGGGTTTGCCGATCCATGCAAGGGTGCCCTTAAAGGTAAGTCCAAACATCAGGGCCTGAGCCGGGGCGTAGAGCACTCCGAAGAGAAATCCGTGAAGAGAGCATACCACCATGTATACAAGAGGGGCGATCTTTTTGGGCATATTACGCGGCAGCAGCATTACTGCGCCCCACAGAATAGTCCAGACATAAAGATATGGCACCCACCACATACTGAAGCCTGAGAACAGGCCATTCAGCAGCACATATCCGTAAATGGGATAAAGGGCTTTTTTACGGTATACCAGCGTTATGGTGACAATAAGTGTTCCCAGCAGATGTATGTTGGGCAGAGCCTCCATGATGAGCTTGGAAGCATACATAAGTCCGCTGAGCATTCCGAATACTGCGATTTCGCGGGAAGTTAGCTTCACGGCCTTACTTTTCCACCTTAAGGGCATAGGATGCGCCGTCTTCGATATCGGTCATGTCGACACCGGTGGTGGCATATTCATCGCCTACATAGAAGGCCCAGTAGACACCGTCTTTGTCATAGTCTGCGGCAATGCCGTTGACCGACTTGATATAGAGTCCATAGGGACCCTCTTCGCCTTCGAGGATGCCAAGAGATGTGAGGGCATCGCCGACTGTCTTTTCGTCGGTGTGAACGGTCACATTTGTCTCCTTGCCGTCTTTATCAGCGATCAAAAGGCTGAAGGAAAGCTTGCCTTCTCCCAGCTCGGCTCCGTCCTCGACGGGAAGAGCGAGGTCACCTGCATTGGCATCGGCAGGTTTTTCGGTTTCGTTGTCCTTACAGCCGGTCGTAAAGAGCGCCATAGCCGCAATAAGCGCCATACAAAGGATGAAGGACAGCCAGCGTGTGAATCGTGTCTGTTTCATTTTTGCATTCTCCTTATGAAGTTGTATTTCCCCTTAAGGTCGGTTCCCGGCAGCCCCTGCAAAAGCAGCTTGGGGTGATGTCAGATGAATATTCCGGCTTGACGCATGACCGTCCGACCTTCTCAGAGGATTCCCCCAATGGTCTGTCCCCGAATGCGGCTTCGGGTCAGGTCGATCATTCTTAATGCGTCTCACGGCGACGGGCTCGCACAGGTCTTTCACCTGTTTCCTCAAATGACCCATATATTATACCACTATGAATCGCTGCAGGCAATAAAAATGCCCTGCCGTTGCGGCAGGGCGAATGATTATTTGTTTCTTATCTTTTCGGCAATGGCCTGGCCCTCCGGGCTGAGAATGAACTCTAGGGTAGTGGGAGGCACAACGGCCTTAAGGCTATCACAGTCGCTCTTTGCCATGCATTCCCTTACAAAAGAGGCGCTTACAGGCAGGCCGCCGATCTCCCGTCTGGCGATCTCCACAAGCTCCACCCCATATTCGGGTAGAAGACGCTTCATAGCCTCATTATAGGCATTGGTCACCTGACAGAAGGGTTCGGTTCCCACAAATCTCTTGGTGATGCCCAGCTCTTTGGCAAAGAAAGTCCCGAATATCCTTATGTCGAGCTCGCAGTTGGCATCCTGAGCCTTGGCCTTGTCCTTGATGAAATAGGTGGGGAAGACGGCAGAGGATATAAGATAGTCGGATGTTTTGTGAATAATGACGTTTTGGATATCGCAGGTGCCTTTTCGTGCCAGCTCGAAGCGGACATCGGCAGGGAAGTCGCTCTTGTCTTCCGAGAGAATGAACAGGTGCAGCGTTTTGCAGCGCTTTGCGGCCTCTTCCACAAGATATCTGTGTCCGAGGGTAAACGGATTACAGTTGGCAATGATGGCTCCTGCGCCGTTCTGAGGCGAATCGGGGCGAGGCAGGCCTTTGACATAATTCTTTATGCCGTCACGGCGGTTTTCCATCAGCAGGATGCTGTCGGTTTCGATTATCTTATAGAAGCCGAGGTCCGAGAACATGGCGGCGTTCTTGGGTTTGGTAAAGAGGAAAAGATGGCTTTTTCCCAGCTCGAAAGCCTTGTTCATAAGGGCCGTGATGATGCGGGCCGAGAGGCCGAGACCCTGATGCCTTTCCGACACGGCTATGCACTTGAGCACATTGGAGTGTATCGAGCCGGTGGCGACGATATTTCCGTCGCCGTCGGTCAGGTTGACCGTATATTCTATCTGCTCGTCGTAATCAAGCTCGGCAGCGGCGAGAAAATCCTTGAGCTTTCGCAGCTTGCGACCCGAAAAAGGCGAGCCGTATTCTTCAAAAAAACCGTAGTCCATAGCTTTTTCTCCTTAAAGGGGGGAAGTATATGCTCTATTATACTCCAAATATAAAAAAAGAGGAAGACCGCAGTCTTCCTCTTTTAAATGGATCAGATTATTTAACAGCCTTGATGGTGTCAAGCAGAGTGCCGTCACGGTAAATTACATGAGCGACGTTTCCCATAAAATCATCAGATTTTATGGGACCCCTGGGATCGAATAGATTTCCGGCAAATGAATTGCCGAAAATCGAGCGTCGGACTTCCGACGGAAAAGTCGTCGCCGCAGTTTGGAAATATTTACTTAACAGCCTTGATGGTGTCAAGCAGAGTGCCGTCACGATAAATTACGTTAGCGACGACTTTGTCGGTCAGCTTGACAGCCTTGGGAATACCCGCGATCTCCTCGGCCATGCGCTTGAGATCTTCGATCTCGCAGACGGGCAGCTTGGCCTTCTTGAGGGCTTCCTTGAGCTCGTGGTTCTTGCCGTACTTTGTGTTGACGGCAATGCCGCGCTGAGTAACAACTACGTCGACGGTCGAGCCGGGTGTCGATGTGCAGAGGCACTTGTCAACTACCAGAGGCAGACGTGCGCGTGTCAGAGGTGCGATGATCATGGTGAGCTTTGCGCCGGCAGCGGTGTCGCTGTGGCCGCCAGAACCGCCCATGATATAACCGTTACTGTCGGTGTGTACGTTTACGCCGAAGTCGAGGTCGACCTGTGTGGCGCCCAGCAGAACTACGTCGAGGTTATCTACAGCTGCGCTCTTGCCGCTTACACCTGCGTAATGTGTGGCTGTGACCTCCATGTGCTTGGGGTTCTCGCGGATCGACTTGACAGCGTCAAGGTCGAAGCACTGAACGTCCAGCAGAGCCTGGAAGCAGCCGTTTTCGAGCATTTCTACCATATACTTGGTGATGCCGCCCATGCCGTAGCTGCCCTTGATGCCTTTGGCCAGCATGATATCCTGAACATACTTGGCGGTTGCAAGGGTAGCGCCGCCGGCGCCGGTCTGGAAGGAGAAGCCGTCCTTAAGAAGGCCCGATGCCTCGATGACCTTGGCAGCATAGTCAGCCATCTTGAGGCCGACGGGGTCACGTGTGATCTTTGTTGTGCCCGAAACGATGCCTGCAGGATTGCCGATCTGGCCTACTTCTACGACTGTATCGACATAGATCTCGGAGATCGAAAAATCGACCAGGGGATAGGGCACCAGATTATCGGTGATTACGACTACCTTGTCGGCATTCATGGCATCGGCAAAGGCATATCCCATCGAGCCGCAGGCCGACTGGCCGTACTTACCGGTGCAGTTGCCCATGTCGTCCGATGTGGGAGCGGCGATGAAGGCAACGTCGATGTGGGATGTGCCCTTCTCCATGTCGGAGGGGCGGCCGCCGTGGGTGCGGAAGATAACGGGCTTTTCCATAAGGCCTTCGCAGATGGCCTTGCCGACCTTGCCGCCCATATAGTTGCACTCGAGGCCGGTCACAACACCGTTTTTGATGTGGCCGATGATGGGCTCGTGAATATCAAAGATTGAGCTGGCATTGACGGTCAGATCCTTGATGCCAAGCTCTGCAACGGCCTCCATGACCATGTTGAGAACAAAGTCACCGTTGCGCATATGATGGTGGAAGGAGATGGTCATGCCGTCCTTAAGGCCCGACTGGATGACTGCCTCCTTGATGGAATTAACTAACTTACTCATCGTCTTCAACACCTCCGAAGATGGCTTTTTCCATTTCGATGACCTGCATAGCGCGTGTTACGATGGGCGCATCGATCATCTTGCCGCGCAGCGAAACTACGCCCTTGCCCTGCTCCTTGGCAATACGGATGGTCTCCATGACCTCATGGGCATAGTCGATATCGGCCTGTGTGGGGCTGAAAACTTCGTTGATGCCCTCGACATGGCGGGGCGAGATGGAAGCCTTGCCTGTGAAGCCGAGGCTCTTGGCGAACTGGGCATCCTTGTAGAGACCATCGATGTCATCTACATCGGTGAAGGGAGTGTCGTAAACGTCAACGCCTGCAGCGCGGGCAGCGTTTACCATGCGGCAGCGGGCATAGAAGATCTCGTTGCCTTCCTTGGTGCGCTTGCATCTAAGGTCGGCAGTCAGGTCTTCGCCGCCCAGGAAGATGGCGGCAACGCGCTCGTCGGCCGAGGCAATGTTAAAGGCGTTCTCAACGCCCATTGCTGTCTCGATGAGGGGGATGAGCTTGACTGTGTTCTTTTCGATGCCGTGCTTTGCTTCTACCTGAGCGATATACTCGGATACGATCTGAACATCGCGTGCACAGCTTACCTTTGTGGGCATGATCATGCCGGGGCAGAGGGGAATGACTTCGTCAAGGTCCTTCTGCCAAAAGTCGGTCTCGATGGGGTTGATTCTGACGATGATCTCGCAGCCCTTGTATCCGAGGCTCTTGAGAGCATTGCGGACAAGGATCCTTGCGGCGTCCTTCTCGGCGGGAGATACAGCGTCTTCAAGGTCGAGAATGATGCTGTCTGAGCCGAGAACATCGCCGTTCATCAGCAGGTTGGGCGTGTTGCCCGGGATGAATAACATAGATCTTCTCATATCAGTTTTCGCCTCCTGCGCGCTTTACGGCAGTTTCGACACGTGCTTCGATGACACAGTCGATGGCACCCTTGTCGTTTACCGAGATCTTGCCGCTTGTTACGCCGAGTCCCTCAAGAGTGCGGCGGATGGTTGCCTCGATCTGGTCGGCAAACTGGTTATAGACAACCGACTCGATCTCGATCTCGAGTGTTTCGCAGGGCTCTGCCTTTACATATACGTCGCTGGACTCGAGGGTGCCGGCGACGGCACTTTTGGTGATATTCATATATTGATTTCCTTTCAGACTATACTTATTCTTCGATGCCTGTGCGGCAGGGAAGGCCAAGGTCAAAGGGATGCTTTTCCTTCATGAAGTTGGTGACATAATCGGCGCGGTCGGTGAGGGCCGAGATATCCATGCCGTATTTATGTCCTGTGATTACCAGTTCGGTGCCCTCGGGCTTATTATCCATCATATCGAGAAGGTCCTGAGGGTCGATGGTGCGGAGATTATAGGCATCAATGGCTTCGTCGAGAACAACGAGGTCATATTCGCCCGAATAGAACTTTTCCTTTACCAGTTCAAAGGTCTTGCCCCACTGCTGACGATAGTGTTCCTGCTGTTCGGGGGTAAGGTTGAAGAGGAAGGGGATCTTGCCTTCATTTGCGATATATTCAACACCGGGCAGGGAAGAGATGATCTTTACCTCGCCGCTGTTAGGCTCCTTGAGGAACTGATAAACCAGCACCTTGAAGCCGTGACCTGCGCAGCGGACCACCTGGCCCATTGCGGCAGTTGTTTTGCCTTTTCCATCGCCGTAATAAAGCTGGATGCAGCCTTTCTGCATTTGCAGTTGCCTCCTTTGGCATATATTCAAAAAAGCCCGGCTTTAGAGAGCCGGGCTTTTTATCGGTCTACCCGGCGGTCTTTATGACTAAAGACGCCGAATCGCGGGTTTATGTTTTGGACTTAGGCCTTCTTAGCCTTCATCATAGCGATGATGCGGTTCATTTCGTTGTAAACGATCATGAAGCCTTCGTCAACACCCATACCGGGCTTAGCGAGGATCTGGTCGGGCTTTGTAGCCATAGCGCAGTTTACGCAAACCTGGCTGGAACGGTCTGTCTCGTTGCATGTGCCGCCCTGGTAAGCGCCGAAGCCGCGCTCCTTGCAGTACAGAACAGCTTCGATTGTGTTGTTGATGCCGCCGAGGTCGGGTGTCTTGATC
>JAFOHJ010000028.1 GCA_017421885.1 Clostridia bacterium | reverse complement strand
CGACTTCATCGAAAATAAGAGTATCTACGTTATCTTTATCAGCAAGAACATTTTTTATGCTGAGCATGATTCTGGAAAGTTCACCGCCGGATGCAATTTTGGTAAGAGGCTTAAGCTCTTTTGCCTATCTTTCATCTTATATAAAAAGAGGTGTTGGACAATGATACTGAAGATCGACCTTCATGTCCATACCAACCGTTCGCCAGACGGCCGCAGTTCGCTTGATGATATACTTAAATCAGCCGCAGAGATCGGACTCGATGCCGTTGCTGTTGCAGACCATGATCTGCTTTCTCAGCCCTGCGACTCAAAGGATGTCATCATCATTCCCGCCTGTGAATGTTCGACCTCCGAAGGACACATTGTTGGACTGTTTATAAGTTCGCTCCCCTCCTGCCTTCGTTCTCAGAGTGGTCGGCTGCCTTCGGCCGAGGAGACCATAGGTGAGATACATTCCCTTGGCGGATATGCAATATGGGCCCATCCCTATGAACGCATAAGCTCTGTAAACGAATCCTCAGCCGCTCTTGCCGATGCAATTGAAGTATATAACTCCCGCGCCTGTTTTAAAAATCCTGATGCAAACAAGATGGCGCTTGAACTTGCCAACAGGCTCGGCAAACCTATGACGGCAGGCAGTGATGCCCACCACAGTTCGGAAGTGGGCAATTCATATACCGAGCTTGACTGTCCGGAGAAAAGCCTCGACTGCATACACAAAACGCTGACCGAAAACATGTCTTCTCCCGTGTTTGTCAGAAACACTCCCAGAATCAAAAAAGGTCTTTCGCAGCTTGCCAAGTGCAGGCGCAGCGGAGCCACCCCTCTGCGATACCTTAAAGCTTTTGCATATATACTTTATTGTTTAATCCTCGATATTATCAGAAGGTGAGATTATGTCAATTCTAACAACCGCCATCGGCCTTGCCAAAAAAGCCAAACACGCTCTCAAAGACGAAATAGACAAGCGTACTCCGGTATATCTTTCTCCCGTCAGAAGAATAGAGCGCGTAAAGACCAACCAGCGGGTGTGCGCCATGACCTTTGATGACGGCCCCATGGCTCTTCCCTCCTCTCCCGACAATCATCAGGGCAAGCCTCTTACCCTCGTGCTTCTTGAGACCCTTGAAAGGCACAATGCCAAAGGAACCTTTGATATCGTCGGCGACACCTCGGGAAACTATCCCGACACAGCCGGCAAGCATGGTTCGGCAACATGGGGCGGCATCGCTTATGACCATTATCCCGACATCGACAAGGATCATTTCGGCGGTGCAGTCAATTGTCCCCAGCTTGTAGAGCGCATTCTCGAAGGCGGACATCAGATCACCAACCACACCTATTCTCATGTTCTTTTCGGCAAAAAACCTCTGGTTTACGGCGGAAGAAAGCATATGGATTCGCTGGATGAAGTCGTATACGACCTGTCCAGGCTGGATGATCTGCTCTATAACAGATATGATTACAAGATGAAGTTCATGCGTCCGCCTCATTATGTCGATAAGATCCGAGGCAGATTCTCCAGCTATGATGCCTGCGCCGTTATGGACTATCAGTATCTTGCCGCAAGTTTCGACGGCGCCGGCTGGCTGCCCTGCAAGACATATGAAGAGGAAGTTGAAGCTACCTGGAAACCTATCGAAGCCGCTCTTGCAAAGGACCCCGATGCCCTCTGCGGCCAGATCATCTTCCAGAAGGACGGCTATAACATGGCAAGGCGCACCCCTATCGCCGATGGACTTGAAAAGGCCCTTGAGATCCTCGACTCTTATGGATACAAAGTTGTCACCGTAGAAGAGCTGATGAATTATTCACCCTTTGAAGACATCGGTATCGACGATCCTATTTTCGATGCCGCCTACTGGCTGCTGGATCATGATTATACCATCGTATACCGCAATAACAAACTTCTTCTCGATGCTCCGCTGACACGCGGAGAGCTTGCTATGATGATCTTCGGCAACAGCTCGGTAGACCGCCGAATCGATATAATAAAGGGAAACCGCAGATTCCGCATTTCCGATGTTGATCCTGTTCATCCCTACAGCGGAGCAATTGACCTTGCCATTGAAAATGGCGGCATGCGAACCATTGCAGGCAGGTTTAGCCCCAACAACGTTCTTAATGCAGCCAACTTCCAGGCTATATGCCGAAATATCTATGGCAGAACTCCCGATATCTCCGGACCGGTCACCCACCGCACCGCAATCGAAGTCCTTGCGAAGATGGAAGGTATTGAATAAAACAAATCAGAGGGTGATGGCGCATCGCCATCACACTCTTTCGTTTATATGCAAAAAGAAAAGGCTTCGGGATAAACCCGAAGCCTTTTTATTAAGAAGATCTGAGATCTTACTTAACCATGTTTGCAACTTCCTCAGCGAAGTTGTCTTCCTTCTTAGCCAGACCCTCGCCCTTTTCGAAACGAACGAACTTAGCGATCTTGACTGTACCGCCCTGCTCCTTAGCAACGTTGTTAGCGTACTGCTCAACGGAGAGCTTGTTCTCCTTAACGAAAGCCTGGTTTGTCAGGCAGTTCTCTTCGTAGAACTTGTTGATACGGCCAGCGACGATCTTCTCAGCAACGTTAGCAGGCTT
>JAFOHJ010000225.1 GCA_017421885.1 Clostridia bacterium | reverse complement strand
TCTGCTCTATGCAGAGGGATTTTTATTTTATCTCATAATTTTATTTTCCTCCTCATAACTATCAATGAAAGAGTTTTGAGGAGGAACCGATATGACCGCAAACCCCGAAGACCGCGCCGTAAAGCTGGCTTTATATATCGTTGAAAATCATTCCACCGTAAGAGCTGCCGCCGCAGCCTTCGGTATATCAAAATCCACGGTACACAAAGATGTAACTCAAAAGGTGCGTATGATAAACCCACTTCTTCACGAAGAGGTTCGTAAGATACTTCTTCAGAACAAGGAAGAGCGCCACTTAAGAGGTGGCGAGGCTACCCGACGAAAATATCTTGAGCTTCAGCATTTATAAGACCAATTATTTGCCAAGAAGCAGGCTTTTTGATATAATTCTTCACAGAATATATAAAAGGAGCCTGAGCCTATGGAAGAACGCGATCTGCTGCCGCGAATCAAAGATCTGGCAAACCGCTGTGCAAATAAGAATATTATTACTTGCTCTCCCTTTCTTACGCCCCACGAGCAGGCCGAAGTGCTGGAATACTGCCGCAGGGTGCTCAGAGTGACTCCGCTGTTCCACGGCGGATATGAAGATGCTGAACGCCGAATGGCTTTTTTTCTACCCGATTGGCAGGATGAAGAAAGCTTTGACCCCTCACCCTATATGAAGGCAATCGAGGCAAAGGCACCCTTCTCCAGCCTGTCCCACCGCGATTTTCTGGGCTCGCTTATGGGGCTCGGCATCGAAAGGGAATGTGTGGGAGATATCATTGTAAAAAATGAGACCTGCTGGTTTTTCCTCCTTCCTTCCATAACCCCCCATGTGCTTTCTTCCATGGTAAAGGTAGGACGCGACGGAGTTTCGGTAAGCGAAGTCGATCTGTTTTCTCTTCCGGCTTTTGAGAAAGAGCTCAAAGAGGTCACCTTCACGGTGCAGTCGCTGCGCATAGATGCTGTTGCCTCGGGAATATTCCGCCTGTCGCGCAGCTCGTGCCAGGATCTTTTCATCCGTGGAGATGTGAGCCTCAATCATTTCCCCTGCCTCGATAAAGACGCCTCTGTATCGGAAGGCGATATCATTTCCCTCAGGCATTATGGAAAGGCAAAGATACTTTCGGCAGACGGAAGATCCCGCAAGGGCAGGATATTTGTCACAGCAGGCATTTATATTTAAACATACAAAAAGGCTCCCCGAAGGGAGCCTTTTCTTATTTCTGTTAAATTAGAAGTTATAGATGGGGAATCTCTTGCACATATCTGTGACGCACTCACGGACATAATCTGCCTTGTTTTCGAAGTCAGAAGCTGTGAGAGCGATGAGCTCTGCGATCTTGACCATCTCTTCTTCCTTGAAACCACGTGTTGTGACAGCAGGTGTACCTACGCGGATACCGCTTGTGACTGTGGGCTTCTCAGGATCGTTGGGGATGGAGTTCTTGTTGACTGTGATATAAACTTCGTCGAGTCTCTTCTCGATTGTCTTGCCTGTAATGCCGAAGTTACGTACATCAACCAGCATGAGGTGGTTGTCTGTGCCGCCAGATACCAGCTTAAAGCCCTGCTTTACGAGGTTTTCAGCCAGAACCGATGCATTCTTGATGACCTGCTGCTGATATTCCTTAAACTCGGGCTTGAGAGCTTCGCCGAAGCAGACAGCCTTAGCAGCGATTGTGTGCATCAGAGGACCGCCCTGTGTGCCGGGGAAGATAGCCTTGTCGATCTTCTTTGCCAGCTCTTCCTTGCAGAGGATCATGCCGCCTCTGGGACCGCGCAGTGTCTTATGTGTTGTTGTTGTGACAACATCAGCATAAGGAACGGGATTCTGGTGGAGGCCTGCTGCAACGAGACCTGCGATATGAGCCATATCGACCATCAGGTAAGCGCCGACTTCCTTAGCGATCTGCGAGAACTTCTCGAAGTCGATAGCTCTGGGATATGCCGAGCCGCCTGCGATAATCATCTTGGGCTTGCATTCCTTAGCTTTTCTGAGGATCTCATCATAATCGAGCATCTCTGTCTCGGGATTGAGGCTGTAGGGAACGATGTTATAGTAAGAACCGGACATATTTACGGGGCTGCCGTGTGTCAGATGTCCGCCGTGATCGAGGTTCATACCCATAACTGTCTCGCCGGGCTTTACCAGAGCAAAGTATACTGCAAGGTTGGCCTGAGCGCCGCTGTGAGGCTGAACGTTTGCGTGATCTGCGCCGAAGAGCTTGCAAGCTCTCTCGCGTGCGATATTCTCAGCGATGTCGACCTTTTCACAGCCGCCATAATATCTCTTTCCGGGGTAGCCTTCTGCGTACTTGTTTGTCAGGCAGGAAGCCATTGTCATCATAACAGCAGGGCTTACGATGTTTTCGGATGCGATAAGCTCGATGTTGCGGACCTGACGGGCGAACTCTTCCTTGACAGCTGCGCCGATCTCAGGATCGAACTGAGAAATAAAGTCCATATTCTGCTTAACCATGATTTTACCTCCATGTATTAAATAAAAAGTTTTATTAAGTAAAACGCTATGCATTCATTCTACACCAATATGCACTATTTGGTCAAGTAGAAAGATGGATTTTTGCACATTTATTCACAAACAATCAGTCTTACCCTTTTGTCAAACTCTTCTGTGGGCACTGATGGCAGGACAAAGCAGCCATAGCATATTCCGCAGGTAAAGGCTTTTGTCTTTGCCATAAAGCGGTCATAATATCCTCCGCCCTGACCCAGCCTTTCGCCTTCGGGGGTGAACGCCAGCGCCGGAACGACGGCAAAATCGATCTCTTCAAAATCTACTGTCGGCAGACCTTCCGATGGCTCGAGTATGCCGTACATTCCTTCCTTAAGGTCATCCATCGAAGCTATTACAACAGCATCCATTTCGCCCTGCTCCCTGCAGCGGGGCACAACAAGACGTTTGCCCGACGCAAAACAATCGCTCAAAATGCCTCGTGTTTCCGGCTCACCGCCGTAAGACACAAAACAGAACACCGTGTCTGCCTTCCTGTATTCATCAATCCCCAGCACCTTTTTTTCAATGGCCGAATCCCACTTTTTTCTTTCAACCGGGTCCAACGCACGGCGCTGCCTTCTTATCTCTTTACGGAGAGCCGCTTTTTCTTCTTTAAGGCTCATAGCTCCACCCCAGATCGTTGTGATATATCATCTGTTTGGTCATTCCTCCATCGACCACGATGTCCTGACCGGTTATGAATCCTGAACTCGGCAGACAAAGGAAAATAATTGCATTTACGATATCCTTGGGGACTCCAACTCTGCCCACAGGATGCTGCAGACGGTCGCCTTCGGTGTACTGCGGCTCAAAGCCTTCTTCACCTTTATGCCAGCCTCCGGTCTCTATCCATCCGGGAGAAACCGAATTGACCCTGACCTTTCCCGCAAGACTTACGCTAAGGGCGTGTGTAAGCGCCGCGATGCCTCCCTTGGCAGCGGTATAGCTCTCGGTGTCGGCCTGACTCATAAGATGACGGCTCGACGAGATATTTACTATAGATGCTCCCTCGGCAAAATTATCCTTGAGCAGAAGTGACAGCATATAAGGCGCCGTTACACCTAAACGCAGAATATAGTTAAAATCATCAAAAGAGCAGCCCGAAAGGATGCCCTTTCGGCTTGTGCAGGCATTGTTGATAAGAAAATCGACTGTGCCGCGCTCTGCGATCACCTGTCTTGCCGCTTCGCGGAGCACTGCCTCTTCGGTTATATCGCCGCAGATAAAGTGGCAATCGCCGCCCTTGCGCGTGATCATCTTTGCCGTTTCAACGCCACCGTCACGGTCGATATCCACTATATATACAAATACACCCAATCGTGCAAACTCAAGAGCAGTGGCACGTCCGATGCCTCCTGCTCCGCCGGTTACGATGACTGTTTTTCCTTTCAGCATAATTTATCCCCTTTTAAGTTCAAATACATTCTTCGCCTCGCCTACGACAAGATCGTTGTCGTTGCGGATAATTCCCGAATTAAGACCGTAGAGCATATCAAGAGTTTCCTGTTTATTATAGCCTATTTCACGGAAGATGCCTGCCAGCAGGAAGGGCCAAAGATAGTCGGTGCCGTCGGCGATCTTGAGGCTGATGCCAAGACCTTCTTCCTTAAGAGCCACTCCGTATACGCCCATTGCTCCGCCTTTGCCGATAAGGTTCTGATCGCGGTTGATATTGCCGCAGATAAAACCGCGTCCGCGCAGCATGATGGGATTTGCATTTATCATGGGCACGAATCTGCGCGCCGCCTCTGCAAGCTCTTCATCAGCCATTTTTTCGGGTCTTGCAAGATTCTTGAAGGCGCAGGCAATATTCTTTATAGGAACAGCAAAAACAGGAACTCCGCAGCCGTCGATTCCTATTCCGATATCTTCCTTATCGACCTCACTGGCAATAGCCATGGCTCTGAGGACCGTCTGCTGCGCCGGAGACGATATTTCGTGATATCCCTTTACCGATCCGGTGAGCCTGCGCTGCAGCAGCATGAGCGAAAGATGCTTGCCCGAACAATTGTGGAAGACCTTACGGGGAGGTATTCCCTGCCTGATGCGCTCTTCGTTGCTCTGAACATCGGCAGGAACAGCCGGCTTCATGATAAGATCGTTTTCATCAATGCCCGCCTTGAGCATAATACTCTCAAGGGCATTTACATGGACATCCTGCGCCGTATGCGAGCCTGCAAAAATGGCGCACTCGGTGTCGGTCAGGCCAAACTCGCGATCGAGGCCCATGGCAATTGTGGGAAGCGCCTGCACCGGCTTGGATGCCGAACGGTAAAACACCTTGTTGTTTATATCACCTGCGCTGTAAATAACATTCGAATCTTTATCTACCACACAGATATATCCGTAATGAGTGTTTTCAAGCAGTCCGCCTCTGTATTCTTCTATGAGCTTTGCATATCCTTCCATGATCGTTTCAACTCCATTTTCAATATATTTTTCTATAATTCTAAATTACCACATTAAAGAATGTTTTAAAAGACCTTTAGACAAAAAACTGCCGCACGGATGTTATTCCGTCGGCAGTTAAGGGATATTAAATGTCAATTGGCAGCTCGTCAAGAAAATCCATCTGATCATCCAGGGCCTCAAAAGCCAGCGACACCTTAAACAGGTCGCCGTCGATCTCGATGTCCATACTGCCATGCTGGAGCTCGGTCAGGCTTCGGGCAATATTAAGGCCCAGTCCGCTTCCTTCGGTATGTCGCGAGCTGTCGCCGCGCACAAAGCGCTCAGTAAGCTCTTCGGCATCGATATTGAGCCTCTCCCTAGAAATATTCTTCATTTCGATGACAACTCTTCCATGCCTCTCGATAAGTGAAATATAAAGTCTTGTTCCCGGCTGAGCATATTTGGCTGCATTGGACAGCAGATTCTCGATAACACGCCATATCAGCCTTCCGTCGGCAAGAATATATCTGGGTGCTTCAGGAATGGCCACCACCGGCTCGATGCGGCTTTTTTCAAGGCGCTCGCTGTATTCACCCACAGCCTGATTGATAAGCTCGCAGACATTCATGGGTATCAGCTCGGCCTTTATATTGCCTGTAGCCGCTTTGGAGGCCTCCACAAGGTCCTCCGTCAGCTTTTTAAGGCGGTTTGCATGGCGTTCAAGAGTATTTGCATATTCATGCGCCTTGCCCGTCAGCGGCTCTTTCTTAAGCAGATCGACATAGTTGATTATAGATGTAAGAGGTGTCTTGATGTCATGAGATACATTGGTTATGAGCTCTGTCTTGAGCCTTTCAGACTTTATCCTCTGCTCAACCGCAATACCGAGGCCTCCCGCAATGGAATTGAGGTTCACTGCATGGTTTCTCAACTGACCGTGAAGCCCGTCTTCCTCGATCTTGTAGTCCACGTTGCCGCCGGCGATCTCTTCCGCTCCTTCAAAAAGGCGGCGGAGGCGATTTGCCGAAAGACAGCACAGCACCAACGTCACAGCCAAAGCGCACAATGCCGGGCCACCGCCGCTGATGCTTACCAGCGAGAAAGTTATTACCGCCAGAGCTACCCGCCACTCGTAACGAAGAGCGGTAAAGCAGTTTATAGTCCCTTTTACACAGGCCTTTGTGATGGCAACACAGAGTTTTATCGCACGCCATAATACCGTATTGTGCCACCAGTGTCCGTATTTGAATCGGGTAACACTAGTGAGTAGCACCGCCAGCAGAAGAAGGGCAAAAACACCTATCATCAACGAACCGAATACCAGCAGGTATTCCATCCTGTCGGAATGATACAGTCTGTCACTTATTATGTATGTCATGGAAGCCACACCGTATATGATGGCTGACATCGCAGACAGATAGAGATCATAGGGCACCTTATCCTGCGGGTTCAGGGTAATGCCCGGTTTCCCCTCGATGTGTCCCACACCGCAGCAGAGATAAACAAATGCCATAGCCAGCAGAAGGGCCGAAATACCGGCAACATACAGAAAAGCATGGCGGCCCTCTCTGAGGAAAACATACAGGTTATAATTGTCTGTCATGCTTGCAGGAGGTATTTCTGTCGCACTGACTACATATACCGAGATCCCTCCCACTGCCTCGCTGTCGGCCATTCCATCTCCAATGCTGTCTACCAGCCACCAGCCGCCCTCGCCATCATGAACAGCAAAAACCATGCAGCTGGCGATTGTTTCGCTCTCGCTCACCAAATCCTCTGTATTGGAAGCAATAATATTACCTGCATGGTCAACAATCTCCAGGCAGACATTGGAATAAGCCGGTGAATAGGCATTATATCCCATCTGAAGACTGGTGATAAATGTGTCGGGATCTCTGAAATACTCGGCTGTGATACTCTCGGCCAGAAAAGATAAATTGTCCGACACATCACTTGCATCCATATAAAAATCGGCAGAGGCACTGTACAGCCCCATCTCATTGGCACATATGGCGGCACCGCCGCCCACTACCATGCCTATTGAGGCAAAAAAGACGACGAAAACAGCCGCTATTTTAAGGGCCAGATTTTCGGTCATTTTCATTTAGATCTTCTCCATCTTATATCCCACGCCCCATACTACCTTGATATATCGAGGTTCGGAGGGATTAATCTCCAGTTTTTCGCGCAGGTGTCGGATATGCACGGCTACGGCACTGTCTGCACCATAGGCCGCCTCATTCCACACACTGCGGTATATCTCGGCAGAGGAATAGACCCTGCCGGGGCTCTCCATAAGCAGCTTGAGGATGTTATATTCAAGAGGTGTCAGCGACACCGCTTCTCCGTCCACCGTAACCTTGCGTATCTCATCATCAAGCTCGATACCGCCTACAACGAGGGTAGTCTTGGCCTTTTCCATGCCGCCGAGATTTGTATATCTCCTCAGCTGCGAACGGACCCTCGCCTGTACCTCAAGAGGATTAAAAGGCTTTGTGATATAGTCATCGGCTCCCATATTGAGTCCCATGATCTTGTCGCTGTCCTCGCTCTTGGCTGTCAGAAGAAGTATAGGAAAATTGAACTTCTCGCGGATCTTCTCCATTGCCGAAAGGCCGTCCATCTCGGGCATCATAATATCCATGATTGCAAGATGAAGTTCGGTATTTTCAGATATTTCAACGGCCTCGCGGCCATTTTCTGCTTCAATAAGATTGTAGACTTCGTTTGTCAGATATATTTTAAGCGCGGCGCGGATATCTTTTTCGTCGTCGCAAATAAGAATATTATACATCTCCATTTCCACCTTTCATCATTATTTTAGCAATTTATCTTTTAACTTTAAAGCCGTCATTTTCTTAAGATTATTTTAAGCTTTGTTTTTAGACGAAAGAAAAGTAAAAATGTTTCGCCATATTGGCTTTTTATTTTTCCCATTCCGTGATAAACTGTAATCAGATAAAATTGCAAAGGAGAAAAACTTATGTTTGAAGCCAATATCAATAAGTTTGATCAGGTAATTAATGATATCATGTCAGCCGGCAATGCCGCCGGTCTTGCTGCTGCGGTTGTAGACAAAAACGGCAGCCTGATTTTCGAAAAGTATTATGGCCTGCGTGATGCTGAGCACAGCCTGCCCATCGACCGCGACACGATTTTCGGTGTTGCATCCATAACCAAGTCCTTCACATCTCTTGCCATCATGCAGCTCCATGAGGAAGGCAAGCTTTCGATCGACGATCCTATAAGCAAATATCTTCCCGAATACACCAATGTGAACCAGCCCGAGCCTGTGCGCATCCGTCACCTGATGAGCCACAGCGGCGGATTTTATCCCCAGAAGCGCCTGCTGATGGAAAACATGGCAAAAGAAATGGGCTTCTCGCAGGAAAAGGACGGCGACTTTGCCTTTAATGCCGAGCTCGAGGCCTATGGCACATCGGTCGTTGCAAAGCGCATCAACGACCAGGAATATCACATAGATCTTCCCGGCCGCGCCATGAGCTATTTTAACGACGGCTTTGCCCTCCTGTCCCATATCATCATGCAGGTATCGGGCGAGCGCTCGTTTGCCGACTACATAAAGAATCACATTTGCCTTCCCCTCGGCATGGAACGCAGCTCAAGCGAATTTGTCGCTCCTGCTCAGGACCTCAATGCATCGGTCATATATGTCACAGAGCATGGCCCCAGAACCATCTCCAACAATCTCGACAATGCATTTGTCCTCAACGGCGGCGGCGCAATGAAATCGACCATCGCCGATATGGCAAAGTATGTTTCTATGTATCTCAACTATGGCAAAGGCACAAACGGTGTCAGAGTTGCCGGTGAAAGCTCGATCCGCGAAATGACCAAGCCCTGCCAGACCAACGGCTATGCCACAACCTATGGTTTTGGCCTCTTGCAGGCTCAGGCCGATGGATACAGCATCGTATATCATAACGGCAGCCTGCCCGGAGTATCTTCGGCTATGGTCTGGTCCTATGAACTGGGCCTTGGCGCCATTATCCTCTGCAATACTGAAGATGTAGCCGCTTCCCCGGCTGCCCTTTCTCTCATGCGCCTTGCAGCCGGACAGGATCCTTCAATCAACCTGCCCCAGTACCGCGAGTATACATGGGATGGCGAATATCTTTCCCAGATCTGCGGCAGATATGAATCTGACGAAGGCGCAGGCTTCACGGTTATTGAAAAGGATGGCAAACCCTTTGTCGATCTCGGCAAAAAGGAAGCTCCTTTGATTGTCATTTCCGACCGCTATGCCGTTGTAAGAGGTGCATTCAGCGACACCAACTATGAAGTCCTCCGCGACGAAAAACGCGGCGTATACGCTATGCGTCAGGGCTCGAGAGTAGTAAGAAAGGTCAAATAATCATGTTTGAGCATATTACCAAAGAAGCAAATACGGCTGTACAGGAGCTTATTTCAGCCTCCAACCTGCGTCCCGGCCAGCTGCTGGTCATCGGATGCTCGTCCAGCGAGATGGTAGGCCGCCACATCGGCCACGGCTCATCCATGGAGGCCGCACAGGCTGCCTTTGCAGGCATTTGGCCCGTCCTTCAGGAAAATAGCATCCATCTTGCTGTACAATGCTGCGAGCATCTTAACCGCGCCCTTATCGTTGAACGTGAGGTTGCCGAAAAGCGCGGATACGAAATCGTAAATGTCGTTCCCCAGCCCCATGCAGGCGGCTCTTTCGCTGTCACAGCATGGAATACCTTCAAAGATCCTGTTGCGGTAGAAACCATTTCGGCCGATGCCGGCCTCGATATCGGCGGCACCCTTATCGGCATGCACCTCAAGCGCGTTGCCGTCCCTGTTCGTCTTAATATAACAAAAATTGGAGAATCCAACATCCTTTGTGCCCGTACCCGCCCCAAGTATATCGGCGGACCCCGTGCCGCCTATCAGGAGATGTAATTATGGAGACTAATCCCGCTGCACGTATTATGGACGACCGCATCGCGCAGGTTCGCCTGCGCATGGCTGAGGCTGCTAAGGCCGCAGGACGCGACCCTGCCGAAGTCCTTCTCTGCGCAGTAAGCAAGACACAGACCAGCGACACCGTTCTGCTGAGCGCCGGAATGAATATCGACTGTTTTGGTGAAAATCATATGCAGGAGCTGGTGACCCATTATTCGGATGGCGCATATCAGGGTAAGCCTGCCCACTTCATCGGCCATCTTCAGACCAATAAGGTTAAAAAGGTAGTAGGTATCGCCTCTCTGATCCAGAGTGTCGACAGCCTCAGGCTTCTCGATGCCATCGAAAAGGAGGCGGGAAAGCAGGGACTCCGTCAGGATATCCTTCTGGAACTCAACCTTGCAGGTGAAGAGAGCAAGACCGGCGCAGTTCTCGAGGATCTGTGGCCCATGGCTGAACATGCCCTTTCTCTCCCTCATATCAAGTTCTGCGGTCTCATGGGCATTCCTCCTGCCGGTTCGACCAGTGATGCGAATCGCCGCTATTTTGCCTCCCTTCGCGGCCTGTTTGAAAAGCTTTGCGAGAAATATCCCAATGAAAAGTTTGACACACTTTCGATGGGAATGAGCGCAAGCTTTGAGGAAGCCATCCTTGAGGGCGCAACCATTGTTCGAGTGGGTACGGCAATCTATGGCCCTAGAGATTATGGGAACAAGGCATGATGAATAGCCTCAGAAAAGAGCTCGCAATCCATCTTGAGGACAAGGAATGGCCTCTTGAATACATTGATCATGACCGTCAGATAGTCAGAGCAATAGTTTATGATGATCTCGGCTTCTTTTATTTCGTGCGTGTCGACCGTGACGATGATTTCGGCAAAGCCAGACTGATAGAAACATCGGGAGGCGGGGTAGAAGACGGCGAGGATCTTGATGCCGCCCTTCTCCGTGAACTGAAGGAGGAGCTGGGCATAGAGGCTGAGATAATATGCAGACTCGGCATCGTCGATGACTACTATAATCTCATTCACAGACATAACATAAACAATTATTATCTCTGCAAAGCAATTTCTTTCGGTGAAAAACATCTGACCCACGATGAGATAGAAAGCTTCCATCTGTCAACGCTGAAGCTCACCTATGATGAAGCTGTTTCAGAGTATGAAGCCTGCTCTGCATCAATGCTCGGCCGGCTTTTGTACAACCGCGAGACCCCTGTTCTAACCCACGCAAAGGCAATAATCGACTCTCTTAAAACCGATAATTAAATACAACCAAAAATGCCACCCCGAGGGGTGGCATTTTTATTATAATATTAAATTACTTCTTGCCAACTACACGCTCATAACCTACAGGGTCGGTCGCGCCTTCGGTGGAAATAAGCAGGATGCGGCTGTTCTCATTAAATCCCAGTGCCTTACGCATCTCTTCCAGCTCGGGCTGCGACATGATACGATTAACAAGGCCAAGGCCTACAGCAGCCGATTCACCCGATACGATGGCTTCGTCACCCTCTGTGGGATTTGCATAAAGACGCATTCCCTCTTCGGTGATATCGTCATCGCAAGCGATGTAATACTCGGTCAGGTCGCGGATAACGGGCCAGACGCCAATGGAAGGCTCGCCGCAATTAAGACCGGCCATAATGGTGTTCTCAGCGCTCTCTACGCCGTGAGGCAGGCCGTCGCCGATCTTTGCAGAATTATAGAAGCAGGCTACCATTGTGGGCTCGACAACGATGAACCCGGGGTTATTCTTAAGCAGGTGGGAATAATAACCGATAAGGCTTCCTGCCAGCGAACCGACACCGGCCTGCAGGAATACATGGGTAGGCTCGCCAGCGCCGACGGCCTCCATCTGTTCTACTGCCTCATGGCCGAGAGTTGTGTAGCCCTGAACGATCAGCTGGGGGATCTCTTCATAGCCTTCCCATGCTGTGTCCTGAACCAGATGCCAGCCGTTTTCCTTTGCCAGCTTGGCGGTCAGCTTGACTGTATCGTCATAGTTCATCTCGGTTACAATGCAGTCCTCGGCTCCTACGCGCTTGATAGCCTCAACACGGCTCTTTGCCGAACCCTTGGGCATATAGACATAGGACTTGCAGCCGTACTGATGTGCTGCCCATGCAACGCCGCGGCCATGATTGCCATCGGTAGTTGTGATAAAGACCATATCCTTTGTCTTCTCGCGGATCTCAGGGCTGTTGAGCATCTCATATGTAGTGGTCTCGGGATCGAGTCCGAGCTGACGGCAGATTACCTGACCTACCGCAAAGATGCCGCCCATGCCCTTAAAGGCATTGAGGCCGAACTCTTCAAAACGCTTGGATTCGTTCTTAACATAAATACCACCAACACCCAGCTTTTTGCTGAGATTCTCAAGGCTTACGAGAGGTGTGGGACGATAGAAGGGGATCGATTTGTGGAATCGCTCGACAAAAGCAACATTTTCGGGAGCCAGATCACTGTAGGGCTCGAGAGAAACATTCTTGTCAAGTTCGACTTGAAGCAGGCTGATGCCCAGTGTCTTATTAAACTCTTTTGTGTTCATGATACATATCCTCCTGGTAATATATTACGGCATTTATTCCGATGCGGAGCTCTTGATTATATTATATCGAAATATCGGAAAATTCATAGAAAAATCCGGCACAAAAATAATTTTTTTGTGCCGGATATGAACTTTATGCCATTGCCTTGTCGGCCGCATTGAGTCGGTCGATCGTGTGAAGGATATCCTTCTTATAGAAGTAACCGATGCTTATAGAGATACGCACTAGCTGGTCGATGGAGATTGCCCACCAAATCGCGGTGATATCCCAATGGAATACCCACGCCGAGAGCAGTGCCAGCGGCACTCGAACACACCATATACCAATGAAGGATACCGTCATGGGAACTCGCTTGAAGCCTGCTGCACGTGTCATACCGGTAAAAAGCTTGGCCATGACCTGAGGCGGCTGGGCAAACGCCATTATAAAGACATACTTTACACCGATGTCATGCAGGATGGGGTTGTCGGTCAGAACACCCATGAATGCACCCGGGAAGAACAGCAGCGCCGAGAAGGAAAATACCGACAGCGCAATGCACAGCTTGAGCAGCTGCTTATAATAGATCTCGAACAGCGGCTGATTTCTCATGCCGATAGCCTTACCGCCCAGCTGTGTCGCCGTTGTTAGCAGGCCGACAGCCGGCATCTCGCAGAGCATTTCGGCCTGAACTCCAAGCTGATATGCGGCATAACAGTCACTGCCGTAGCTGAGGATGACCTTTGAAAGAAGAATGGCAGAGAACTGCCAGAACAGATTCTCCATAGCGGCGGGGATACCGGTGGTGACGACTTCCCTGATGCATTCCATATCCATCTTGAAGAAGGGCTCGCCATGACTGCAGCCGGCAAAAAATCCACCCGGCCTGTAGAGTAGGAAAAGACCCACCAGTCCGCCAAGGCTCTGAGAGACCACATACGCAATGGCTGCACCCATTATTCCCAGCTCAGGCGCGCCAAAATTGCCAAAAATAAATGTATAGCCAACGATTACATTGACAACATTAAGGAATATGGCAATATACATTGGTGTCTTGGTGTTGCCCTGAGCATTGAATGCCGAAGCATTGACAGTGGTCAGCACCGTGAACGGCACTGCAAGCACCGCAAGCTTGGTGTATTCAACACCGCGGCTGAGTATCAGCGGATCATCGGTAAAAAAGCTCAGAAGCTGCTCGGGAAACAACAGTGTTATAACAGTAAAAAACAGCGCCACCGGCATAAATGTGAGATAGGTCTGCTCGGCGATTCTGCGGCAGCGGCCCAGCTTTCCGGCACCATAACTGACAGCGCCTACAACGGTAACGCCTATTCCTATGCCTCTGAACAGAGCCCAGTAGATCTGAGTTACTCTCTGCGAAATGCCCTGCGCCGAAATATCATCGGCAAGCAGGCGACCTATCATTGCTGCCGTGATTACGTTTGCAAGAATCTGCAGCATATTCTCCAGCACGACCGGAATGGCCAGCTTGGTTATGTCACGGTTGATCTCTTTTTTGTTGATCTGTGACATTTCTCTCTCCTCCTTTTCAGGGGCTTCACAGCCCTCTGTTTTGCAACCTCTTTGATTATACATGATATTAATATATTTTTCAATGAATATTACACCCGCCCCTGCAAACAATATTCAAAGAAAACCGGCTATGCCGTAAAATACAAGGAGGTCATTACAATGACACAGCTCAAATGTTCGGCAACAACCTGCCACAACAACAAGAACCACCTCTGCATCCTCAATTCTATCCATGTCGACGGCTCGACAGCCCACGAGAGCGAACAGACCTGCTGTGGTTCCTTCACTCCCCGACTGAGCTCGATGGACAACTCGACTCACGGTATTGATGTAAGACCCGAGACCAAGATTAAGTGCCACGCAAGAGATTGTGTCTATAACAAAGATATGCTCTGCTCGGCCGATTCCGTTCAGATCGCAGGTCACGGCGCCGACCGTTCGGGCGACACCGAATGTTCCACATTCAGAATGAGATAAAAAGTTAATTTTTATTTAAGGGGGCAGGATGGCAGCATCCTGCCCCTTGACCTCTTATTTCAGGTAAGGTATACTATATAGTTGATTTGAAGCATTCACCTGCATGATTCGGAGGTCTGATCTTGAAAGAAAAAATAAATAAACTGATGAAACACAGATTTGTCCGTGCTGTAGCCACTCTGTTTTCAGGCTCGCTTGTGGCGCAGCTGGTATCTGTACTCTCTTCCCTTTTCACGTCGCGTCTTTACACCGATTATGAAATGGGCATCTATTCTCTGCTGACCACGGTGGTAACCCTCTTCAGCTCGGTTGCCTGCCTGAAATATGAGCCTGCCATTGTAACCGCCGAGACTGACGACGAGGCCTATGACCTGCTGGGCCTGTCGATCACCACCTGCGCTGCCACCACAGCCGTCATTTCGGTAGGTTATCTTGTCTATCTCTGGCTCAAACCCGAGATTTGGGCATCGGCCGGCATATTCTCACTGCTGACCATCTTTGTTCTGTTTCTTACCGGCGTTAACGACGCGATGTACTGCTATAACACAAGGTTCCAGAACTACGGTCTCCTTTCCAAGGCCTATGCCACATCATCGGTGCTCAAATATTCGCTGCAGATCCTTTTCGGCTTCTTTGGCCTGAGCACCGCCGGCCTCAATTCGGCAAACCTTACCGGCACAGCCCTCGGAACATATTTCCACACCCGTTATCTCTGGTATTCCAAGGATAAACTTAAAGAGGTATCCTGGTCGAGAATGCGTTCTGCGGCTGTTAAATACCGCCGCCAGCCGCTGTTCACCGCTCCGGCATTCTTTGTAAGCACAGCCTATTTCCAGCTGCTCAACTTCTTCATTGAGATCCTTTACGGAATGGCTACCTTTGGCATCTACAGCCTGTCTTACCGTATGCTCAATGTTCCCCTTACCCTCATTGGCGTAAATGTTGCAAGAACTCTCTTCTTCGGTAATGCTACCGAGGAGTATAACACCACGGGCGGATACCGCAAGGCTCTGCTGGTCACCACCGGCGTACTCTCGGCCATAGCGATCCCCATGGTAGTGCTTCTCTGCCTGCTCTCTCCCTGGCTTTTCTCGGTATTCTTTGGCGCCGACTGGCGCATGTCAGGCGTATATGCCATCTATCAGGCTCCTCTCTATGGTATCCGCCTGGTGGTCCAGCCTCTTACTCAGGCTCTTGTAATCGCCAAGAAACAGTCGGTAGAGCTTATCATTCAGGGCTGCTTCCTCGTTTGCTCGGTGCTGTGCTTCCTCTACTGCCAGCTGACCGGCGCACCTATGGAAACCTTCCTCACCCTTATCTCGTTCTCCTACAGCTTCTTCTATCTGGTGCTTTACGGCATTATCTTCTACTACAGCAAGCCCAGAAAGGCATAAATACATCAAAAACCACCCTCTATCGAGGGTGGTTTTTTACTGTCTTTTTAGCTTATTTGATGACTGAGAGCAGCTCCACGCCGAGGCTTTCAAGGTCTGCATCACCGCGTGCCATAAGTGAAACGCCGATATCAAGCTCGGGAATGAAAGCAATATAAGAGCTTATGCCGTCCATCTCGCCTGCTCTGAAATATACATAATTCTCAACCTTGTCCTCCGAACCCATCTTGCCATACTCAAAAGCAAGCGTTCTGCCGCTGTCGGCTCCCACCGGCTCCATGGCAATAGCCAGAGTCTTTGTAAGAGCCTCATCATAATTCAGGGCGCCCGTGCAATAGCCCACCACCTTGAGCAGGTCGTATGTTGTGGTCTGATAGCCGCTGAAACCTGCCAGCGAATCGCCTCTTGCAAAGGACGAATCGTTGAGCTGCATCTTGCTGATGACCTGATTGTTTACAAGATTTACGAAGTTGGCATTCATATTATATGTCTGCCT
>JAFOHJ010000224.1 GCA_017421885.1 Clostridia bacterium | reverse complement strand
TGTGGGAATAAACGCGGGTATATTATGGACGCTGCTACCTTAAAAGGCAGCGCGCATACGCGAGGTGAAGAGGCGGCAGGAAAGATATTTCTTGCTCATGTGCATATAGCACAGGAGTCCGGCGCCAACGATAAAGAATATGAATGCCAGCAGCTGAGAAACACGGATGTTCGTCGAGCCGATATAAAGGCTGTCGGTCCTCAGCCCCTCGATGAACATTCTGCCAAAGCCGTACCATGCCAGATATGCAAGGGCCATTTCACCGTCAAACCTGCGTTTTTTGGAATATTTGTGAAGCAGCAGGAAACCGATAAAATTCCAAATGGATTCATAGAGGAAGGTGGGATGGACGGGGGCTGCACCGTTTATTGACATTCCCCAGGGAAGATCGGTGGGGCCGCCAAATGCTTCGCAGTTCATAAAGTTACCCCATCGTCCGATAGATTGGGCAAGAGGGAAGACTATGCAGGCCATGTCTAACGTGGGCATAAAGCGGCGCTTTTTAAGCTTGCATACAAGGGCACCGCCGAGAACTCCGCCGAGGAAGCCACCGTAAAAGGCAAGGCCGCCGCCGCGGATATTGAGGATACGGCTTAGATCCTGAGAGAAGTATTCCCATCGGAAAGCGACATAATAAAGGCGGGCGCCGATTATTGCGGCGGGCAGGCACCATATTAAAATGTCCATGATAAAGTCGGTGTCAAGCTCAAACTCTTTTGCTCTGAAACAGGCGTACAGAGCTGCAAGGGTAAAACCGCTGCCTATAATGACACCATACCACATGATGTCGTATCCAAAGACCGAGAACGCCACTCTGTTAAGGGTAAGAACAATGTCTGACAGACCGGGGAAGGAAACAGTATTTATCATTTTTTGGATGGACCTTTCGTGAAATGCTGATGTGTTTTGACGATACTATTATACTATTCAAAAGTGCATCTGACAAGGGTGTGCGAGTGCGTGAAAATATGTTTAAATTGCCGAATAAATTTGTGTGGAATGTCTTGACAAGCGGAAGGATTTATAGTATCATAAATCCCGTTGTAAAGGAAGACGACTTTACAGAAAGGAGTGAGGGGATGAAGAGCGACACCTTTCATATGTCGATGCTCTTCGATTTCTACGGTGATCTGCTTACAGAAAAGCAGAAAGAACTGTTTGATCTTTATTATAACGAAGATCTTTCCCTCACCGAGATCGCCGAACACGCAGAGATTTCCCGTCAGGGCGTCAGAGACGCCATCATAAGGGCCGAGACTATCCTCAGAGATACCGAGGATCAGGTAGGGCTCGTTAAGAAATATTCGGGCTATGAAGATAAGCTGATAAAGATCCGCGAAGAAGTCGGCTATATCATCAGAGTCAATTCGGGCCTTAAAAACTATGAAATAGCCAAGAGGACCGAGTCGATCGTCGATATAATCGACGAATTGCTTAAGTAAAGCCGGATGTTAATGATGGCATTTGAAAACCTTGCGGATAAGCTGTCGGGCGTATTCAAAAAGCTGCGCTCCAAAGGCAGACTGTCCGAATCCGACGTCAAGGAGGCCATGCGAGAGATACGTATGGCGCTGCTCGAGGCCGACGTAAACTTTAAAGTTGCAAAGGATTTTGTGGCAAAGGTCAGCGAAAAGGCTGTCGGTGCCGAGATCCTTGAAAGTCTTTCACCTGCACAGCAGGTCATCAAGATCGTAAATGAAGAGCTTGTAAGCCTTATGGGCGGAACACAGAACCGCATCAGAATGGCGAACAATCCCCCGACGGTAATCATGTTCGTCGGTCTGCAGGGTGCCGGTAAAACGACAAACTGCGCAAAGCTGGCAGGTTACTTCAAAAAGCGCGAGAGCCGCAGGCCGCTGCTCTGTGCGTGCGATGTCTATCGCCCCGCTGCTATTGAGCAGCTCAAGGTAGTAGGCGCTCAGCTGGATATTCCTGTTTTCGAACAGGGCCAGGGTGATCCCGTAGAGATCGCCAAAGCGGCCTATGATCACGCAAAGCTGCACGGCAATGACGTGCTCATCATAGACACAGCCGGCCGACTTCACATCGACGAGCAGCTCATGGACGAGCTCAAGTCGATCAAGGCCAACGTAAAGCCTCACGAGATCATGCTTGTCGTAGACGGCATGACCGGTCAGGACGCAGTTAATGCCGCATCGGCATTCAACGACGCTCTGGGCATCGATTCCATCCTTATTTCCAAGCTGGACGGCGACGCACGAGGCGGTGCGGCCCTTTCGATCCGTGCCGTAACAGGCAAGCCCATCAAGTTCTGCGGTGTCGGCGAGAAGCTCGATCAGATCGAGCCCTTCTATCCCGACCGTATGGCTTCGAGGATCCTGGGCATGGGCGACGTTCTCACCTTCATCGAGAAGGCACAGCAGAACTTCGACGAAAAGAAGGCTGTTGATATGGAGGCTCGCCTCCGCAAGGGTAAGCTTAACCTCAACGACTACTATGATCAGCTGGTCCAGATGAAGAGCATGGGCTCGATGGATGAGATCATGGGAATGATTCCCGGAATGAACGCTCAGGCGCTCAAGGGAGCCAAGGTCGACGAGAAGGCACTTGCCAAGGTAGAGGCCATTATCCTTTCGATGACTCCCAAGGAGAGGGAGAACCCCGACCTCCTCAACTTCAGCCGCAAAAAGCGTATTGCTGCCGGATGCGGACAGAGGGTAGAGGATGTCAACCGTCTTCTCAAGCAGCTCGACATGACACAGAAGATGATGAAGCAGTTTACCGGTGTTGCAAAACGCCAGGGTAAGCGTAAGGGCGGTTTTAAGCTGCCTTTCTAAAAAGCTGGCAATTTTAAATTGTAAATAAAAGAGATATAGAATACATGGAGGTGAAATTGAAATGGTAAAGATCAGACTGAGAAGAATGGGCGCTAAGAAGGCTCCTTTCTATCGTATCGTTGTTGCTGATTCCCGTTTCCCCAGAGATGGCAGATTCATCGAGGAGATCGGCACATACAATCCCCTCGCCAACCCCTCTGAGATCAAGGTAGACGCTGAGAAGGCTCAGAAGTGGATCAAGGATGGCGCTCAGCCCACAGATACAGTAAGGGCATTACTGAAAAAGGCCGGTGTACTCTAAGCTATGGAAAGCACAAACCTCAAGGAGATACTTTCCTATATAGTTGAGAATCTCGTGGAAAACCCTTCGGCTATCTCTATCGAGACAGTTGAAAAGGAAGACACGATCACACTTCAGCTGAAGGTCGCCGAATCCGACATGGGAAAGGTCATCGGCAGGCAGGGTCGTATCGCCAAGGAGATACGCACCATCATCAAGGCTGCCGGTTTGAAGGATCATAAAAAGGTTCTTGTCGACATTCTCGACTGATAGAAAAACCATCGACTGCATAAGTCGGTGGTTTTTTTGTAACTGATTTTAGGTGAGTTTATGTTTACGAACAAAGAAATACTTGAAATAGCATTGAAACAGTCGGCTATCGACTGCAACTGTACTCCCGAAGACTTTCTTTCGGGCAATAATCTCGTCACATTTTCGCAGAAGCACCCAAAAGCAAGGGTATATCTGCCGCTGCCCTTTGACTGCGACCTTGTTTCCTACGGCAGCAATATCGTGGCTCAGGTGGGAGAAGAACTGGTGCGCGAGACCATTGATTATATAGATAAACATCCCGCGTATGACTGCTTTGAAACGCCGTCGATCCTTGCGCTCAACGATGCGGTGATGAAAAAAGGTTTCAAGGTCTGTTTTATGGCCGAATATTTCCTGCCCGATATGGATCATGTAAAGGCGCTGGAGTGTCCTTATGAAACACGCATCATGGGGCCTGAGGATTTCAAAGATCTTTATCTGCCCGAGTGGAGCAATGCTCTTTGCGAAAAGAGGCGCGAGCACGACCGCATAGCCATAGGTGCCTATGATAACGGAAGGCTTATCGGCATGGCCGGAGCATCCGACGACTGCGAGACCATGTGGCAGATAGGCATCGATGTTCTGCCGGAATACCGCAGGCAGGGGGTGGCGTCGGCACTCACATCCACACTGGCAGTAGAGATACTTAAAAAGGGCATAGTGCCTTTCTACTGTGCGGCATGGAGCAACATCAGGTCGGTGAGAAATGCCATCAAGAGCGGCTTCCGTCCGGCATGGGTAGAGCTGACTGTGAGAAAAGCCGATTTTGTAGACGAACTTAACAGATAATATAAAGACAGGCTGATATACCGATCGGCCTGTCTTTATTATCTTTTTATATAAATATCTGTAAAAGTATTTGGTTTTTGACAGAATTGTGCTATACTGTACTTTAATGAAATTATAGCCTGATCCAAGGAGGAGTTTTATGTCAAGAAGAGAACATAACATAGATATGGTCAATGGCCCCCTGCTTAAGAATGTATGGACATTTGCCGTGCCTCTTATGCTGACAAATCTGCTGCAGATGATGTTCAACTCTGCCGATACTATCATCGTAGGTCGCTTTGCAGGCCAGCAGGCCCTGGCGGCTGTTGGCGCCACCGGTTCGCTGTGCTTCCTGCTGATATCGGTGTTCAACGGACTCAGCATGGGCAGCAATGTCCTCATTGCCCGTTATCTCGGAGCAAAAGATAACGAAAGTGTCGAACGTGCCGTTCACACCGCCATTACCATGTCGGGTCTGAGTGGACTGCTGCTGACGGCGTTGGGATATTTCCTGTCGCGCCCGATGCTCGAGCTTATGTCCACACCGTCCGATATCATAGATATGAGTCAGCTTTATATGCGCATCTATTTTGTTGGCACATTCTTCGGACTTATCTATAATTTCGGTGCATCGATCCTGCGCGCCAAGGGCGACACCAAGAGGCCTCTTTTTTTCCTTGCTATCAGCGGTGCCACCAATGTTATTCTCAACATGATACTCGTCATCGTTTTTCGTATGAGTGTAGCCGGCGTTGCAATTGCCACAGTTATTTCTCAGGCTGTTGCCACCGTACTGGTGTGCATAACGCTTTGTAAGCAGGAGGATGCCACACAGCTGCACTTCAGCAAGCTGGGCATTGATCTTACCATGGCGTTAAACATCATCAAGATAGGCATTCCTGCCGGACTGCAGGGCATCGTTTTCTCGCTTAGCAATGTTGTTATCCAGTCGAGCATCAATTCCTTTGATTCGTCAGCCATCGTTGCCGGCAACAGCGCGGCAGTCAATATCGAAAGCTTTGTTTATATCGGTCTGGACGCCTTTATTCAGGCCTGCATGACCTTCACTAGCCAGAATATCGGCGCAGGCAAGTTCGGCCGCGTAAAGGAGATCGTCAAGCTGACCATGGTGCTGACCGTTGCCAGCGCATTGGGCATCAGTCTTATAGTATGGGGCTTCGGCAATGTTTTCCTCGGTTTCTACACTACCGATGCCGAAGTCATCGCTGTCGGCATGATCCGCCTGACTTATGTCTGCCTGCCGCTCTTCCTGAACGGTGTGCTGGATGTTTTTGTCTGCTCGATGCGAGGAATGGGCTATTCGCTGCTGCCTACTGTTGCACAGATCGTAGGTATATGCGGCGTACGTCTGCTTTGGATATTCATTGCCTTCCCCATGTTCCGCAGCCTCGAGGCGGTATATCTCTGTTATCCCATAAGCTGGGCTGTGACAAGTGTTATCCAGGGAATATTCTGGGTCAGATGTCACCGCAGCATGCTTGAAAGAAATGCATAATGAGTATTGATAACAAACGGCGGCTTCGGCTGCCGTTTGTTTTGCATTTTATCAAGGCTTGTGATATAATATAATATCCGTTATTGTGTTTGGCGGAAGATCCTGAATATTATGGAGATAAATAATTATGGATAACAGCAATATTATAGAATGGGGCGAGATCGTCAATACACACGGTGTAAGAGGCGAACTTAAGGTAATGCCCTTTGTAGAGTTTAAAAAGCTTTCCAAGCAGGTCAAGAGTCTTAATATCGGAAGCAAGAGCTATAACATCGTCGGAGTGCGCGAGCATAAGAATATGATCCTGCTCACACTTGAAGGTGTTGACACGATGGACAAGGCCGAGGCTCTGCGCGGAAAGGTGCTCACAACATCGCGTGATGCGGTGGATCTCGGTGAGGGACACTATTTTTACAGTGATATATACGGCTTTGAGGTTTATGACGAGCGCACCGAGCAGGTTATCGGCATCCTCGACCGAATCGAGAGCTTCCCCGGCAGCGATGTTTATATCATCAAGACAGAAGAAGGCCGCGAGATCATGATCCCTATGGTCGATGCATTTGACAGGGGCGTGGATCTCGAAGAAGAATGTGTATATGTAGAGACCATCGGAGGAATGCTTGAAGATGATGAAGATTGATATCATGACCCTCTTTCCCGATATGTGCGAGGCTGTTCTGGGCGGCAGCATCATCGGACGCGCCAGAGAGGCCGGACATATCGAGATAAATATGCATCAGATCCGTAACTATACAACAGACAAGCACGGACGCACCGACGACTATCCCTATGGCGGAGGTCAGGGTATGCTCATGCAGTGTGATCCCCTTTACCGCTGCCATAAGGCCATTACAGGCGAAGAGCATGTTCACACAGTAATGATGAGTGCTCACGGCGTAAAGTTCGATCAGGCCAAGGCACGCGAGCTTATGGAGCGCGAGCATATCATTATCGTATGCGGCCATTATGAGGGTATCGACCGCCGATTTATTGATAAATATGTCGATGAAGAGATTTCGCTGGGCGACTTTGTTCTCACAGGCGGCGAGATCGCAGCCATGGCTGTGGCTGATGCGGTGTGCCGCATGGCTCCCGGCGTACTTTCGGAAGATGCTTGCTTTGAGGATGAGAGTCACTACAGCGGCCTTCTCGAATATCCTCAGTACACTCGTCCTGAAGTGTGGCAGGATATGCGTGTTCCCGATGTTCTTTTGTCGGGGCATCACGAAAATATCCGTAAGTGGCGCCGCCAGCAGTCGCTGCTGCTTACACGCGAGCGCCGCCCCGATATGTTTGAGAAAATAGAGCTTACCAAGGAAGATAAAAAGCTCCTTAAGGATCTTTAAACCCACGCAAAGGAGGATTCCATGAAAAGAACATTTGCTTTTGTTCTGGCGCTGCTTATGATGCTTAGCCTTTCGGCATGCGGCGGAGTCAACCTCAACTTTACCGGTGTTTCGCCGTTCCGCAATATACGAGATGAGTCTGTTAATGCTCAGATTGATGCTCTCGTCAGCGCCTTTGCAGATGAGCATGAACTCGAGGGTATTTCGGTCGGAGTTATCTCGGGCAAGAAAACGCGCTTTGTAAATATAGGCGAGGGAATGGGCGAGCACACTGTCATGCCCATCGGGACCATGACAAATATGTTTGTCGGAATGTTGGCTGCCGACCATGAAAGGATCGGATATCTCGACAGAAATCAGAATGTGTCCGACTGGCTCAACAGCCC